>NZ_JBXUOY010000180.1:0-11094 GCF_057196705.1 Streptomyces sp. ATLC9
GCGCACAGCGCCGCCCCCGCCTCCGCGGTTCCGCGCCCCCTCCACGGCTCCGCCGGCTCCATGGTCCCACCCCCGGGCACGCACCGTCCGTGCCTGCTCACGGAACCGATATTGCCTTTTTCGGGCCCGTCAACCTACGGTTTCGTAACCTACGCTCTCGTAGGTACCGTTTCCCGTCGTCGCCCCCCGTGGAGCCTTCATGACCCTCGCCACCCCGCACGCCCCCGGCTCGGAGCAGTGGACGGACGCCCGTCTGCTCTACGCCCTGGAAGAGGTGGTGGAGAAGGAGCTCAACCGTCATCTGAAGGTCGCCAAGGACTGGATGCCGCACGAGTACGTCCCCTGGAGCGACGGCCGCGACTTCGACGGCCCGCTCGGCGGCGACCCCTGGGAGCCGGAGCAGTCCAAGGTCACCGACATCGGCCGCACCGCCCTGGTGGTCAACCTGCTGACCGAGGACAACCTCCCCAGCTACCACCACGAGATCGCCACCCTCTTCGGCCGCGACGGCGCCTGGGGCACCTGGGTGCACCGCTGGACCGCCGAGGAGGGACGGCACGGCATCGTGATGCGCGACTACCTGCTGACCTCCCGCGCCGTGGACCCGGTGAAGCTGGAGGAGTTCCGGATGGCGCACATGTCGGAGGGGTTCGAGTCCGACAACCGGCACTCGATGCTCCACTCCGTCGCCTACGTCGCCTTCCAGGAACTGGCCACCCGCATCTCCCACCGCAACACCGGCCACCAGTCCGGCGACCCGGTCTGCGACCGGATGCTCGCCCGCATCGCCACCGACGAGAACCTGCACATGGTCTTCTACCGCAACCTGCTGCGGGCGGCCTTCGAGCTGGCCCCGGACCGGACGATGTCGGCGGTGCGCGACGTGGTGGTGGACTTCCGGATGCCCGGCCACGGCATGCCCGGCTTCGAGCGGGCCGCCGCGCAGATGGCGATCGGCGGAATATACAACCTGCGCATCCACCACGACGACGTGCTCCAGCCGGTGCTGCGCCATCTGAGGGTCATGGAGATCGGCGGACTCGGCCCGGAGGGCCTGAAGGCCCAGGAGGAGCTGGGCCTGTACCTGGACGGCCTGGACGACGAGGCCCGAAGGCTGGACGAGCGCCTGGCCGCCCGCCGCGCGCGCATCGGGGCCCGCAAGGCGGCCGCCGCATCCTGAGCGGCCCCCGCCCCTGACGGGCGGACGGTCCGGGCGCCTCCCCACACGGACGCGTCCGGGCCGCCCCGGTCGGGCCGGTCAGCCGGTCCGGTTCCGGGTCAGATCCCGACGGCGCCGACCTGCCGCAGCAGCCCGAGGTCGTCCCAGTTCCACCAGCTCTCCGCGATCTTCCCGTCCTCGAAGCGGAAGGTGGCGTGGCCGGTCCCGGTGATCTCCCTGCCGGTGGGCTCCAGCCCCTGGTACGGCCCTGAGTGGCGCCCGGTGTAGGACAGCCGCGCGCAGACCTTGTCGCCCTCGGCGAACAGATCCTCGATGACCATCACCGGCTGGAACGCCTCCAGGATCTCCTGGTTCTCCTCCTTGGCCTGCGCCAGCCTGACCTCGTAGGAGGAGAGTGAGGGATCGTGCTCGCGGTAGTCGTCGGTGCACAGCCCGTCGGCCGCGTCCAGGTTCCGCCCGTTGATCACCTCCTCGACGAAGGTGCGGGCCACACCGGTGTTGAGCTGCTCGTCCCGGGAGACCTCCAGATCGGTGAAGGTCGGCTCCCCCTCGCAGGCCGCCACCAGCCGGTGGAAGACCCGGTCGGTCTCGGGCAGGTGGGAGTTGCGCATCGCCTCCTCGTAGGAGGGGAACTCCACGATCTCCACCACGTGGTCGGGGTCGGAGCGGTCGCGCGCGACGACCGAGTGGGTGGCCGTCCGCTTGCCCTGGGTCGCCTGCACCCAGTCGTCCATCAGCCGGTCCAGCTCGTCGGCCTGGTGGGTCCTGCAGTCGATGACCTGGATGAACGTCATGGTGTCGCCTCCCGCCGTCGAAAGAGTCCGAGGCAGTTCCAGGCTATCGCCACCATGCACGACATGTCCCCACTTACTGCTTTAATCTCTTTCTTCCGCGATGTCTTCCACAGCTGAGGACCGGATGCCCGGCACCGCGTGGAGACCCCGCTCCCCGCCCCGGTCGTGCGACGGATCCCGTGGAAAGGTCCCATGAGCTTGCGCCCCCGGCCGGACCGGCCTGCGCGCGGGCCTGGTGGTGCCCTGTGCACTGGGCGGCCTGTGGGCCGCCCGGCACGGGCGGAGCACGGCCAACGCGGCCTTCGCCGCGGCCGAGGAGTCCGGCTCCATCGAACCGGTGCCGGGCCGCGACCGCGATGTCCCCCCGTCCGGATCAGGCACCGCGCAGGCGTCGGCGCTGGGCGACTGGCTGGCCGGGCAGACTCCCGGCGCCGGGCCGGATCTGGTGGTCTGCTCCCCCTACCTGCGTGCGCGGCAGACCTGGGAGACGATGGCGGACCGCGCCGCCGCACTCGGCGCACCGCGGCTTGAGGTGCTCGTCGACCAGCGGCTCCGGGACCGGGAGACGGGCGTCTTCGAGCTGCACCCTCCCACCGCCCTGCGCGCCCGGGCCCCGGGGGAGGCGGCCCGCCGGGAGCTGCCGGGCTGCCGGACCCCGCCGGGCGCCGGCAGACGATTTCCCGGCCCCCGCCCGCGCGTCGGCGCGCCCGCCGGGGGCAGACGGGGCGGTATGAGGACATCGACATCGACATCGGCACCGGCCTCGATACGCGGAGGCGCCAGACGGGCCGCGCACAGCTCCGCCATGACGGCCGCCGCCCGCTGGGGGCTGGCCGCGTACGGCGTGATCTACCTGCTGATCGGTCTGCTGGCCCTGCGGATCGCCCTCGGAGACCGGGAGGGCGAGGCGAACAGCGGCGGCGCACTGCGGGAGCTGGCGCAGCAGCCGTTCGGGAACTTCCTGGTGTGGGCGGTCGGCATCGGGCTGGCCGGGCTGGCCCTGTGGCGGCTTTCGGAGGCCGTACTGGGCGCGGCGCGCCCGAAGGGCCACACGCCCAGGGAGCGGCTGCGCTCGGCCGCCCGGTTCGCGGCGCTCGCCGTGCTGGCCGCTTCGGCGATCACCTTCGCCGCGGGAACCGGGAACGGCGGGACGAGCGGCGACCGGCCCGAGGACCTCACCTCCCGGGTGTTCGAGCTGCCGGTGGGGCGCTGGCTGGTCGGCGCGCTGGGCCTGGCGGTCGTCGCGGTCGGCGCGTGGAGCGGGGTGCGGGCGCTGCGGTACAGGTTCCGCGAGGAGCTGGGCCCGGTTCCGGCGCGCGTGCGCCGCGCCGTGGACGTGCTGGGTGTGGCGGGCGGCCTCGCGCGCGGGGTGGTGTTCGCGGTGGCGGGCGGCTTCGTGGTCCTGGCGGCCGTGCGGTACGACCCGGACGAGGCCAAGGGCCTGGACGAGTCCCTGCGCACCCTGGCCGCCGCCCCGGCCGGCCCGTGGCTGCTGGCGGCGGTCGCCACGGGACTGGCGCTGTACGGGCTGTTCCTGTTCGCGCTGGCCCGCTGGCACAAGGGCTGAGTGGGGGCCGGAGAACGGGGCGGCCGCCTTCCGGCCCCGGGCGCCGGCGGCCCTGCCGGGCGACGCCGGGTCAGCCGGTCCAGGCCGGGTGGCGGGGGTCGTCGGCGCGGACGACCACGTCGGCGGCCCGTCCCGGCCGCGCCTCCTCCTCGTAGCGGGCGTAGGCGGGCAGCGTCCAGTGGTCCTCGGCCGGGGTACGGCGGGCCAGGGCGGCGGGGGTGAGCAGCAGGTGGACCGCCAGGTCGAAGGGGAAGCCGCGGCCGAGCAGCAGCCGGCCGTCCATCACCAGTACGCCGCCGGGCGGCAGTTCGGCGTACGGGCTGCGGGTGGCGCGGTCGGTGGCCGGATCCCACAGGTCGGGCAGCACCCGGCCGGTGCCGCCGGGGCCCAGCGGGCCGAACACCTCGCGCCACAGGGCGCCGTCGTCCAGCCACAGGTCGTAGTACGCGTCCGGGTCCCGGTGGCCGTACTCCAGGCGCAGGGAGGCGGGCCGCAGGAAGCCGGCCGCGCTCACCCGGTGCACCGGGCGGCCGCGCAGCCGCAGCGCCTCGGCCAGGTCGTCCGCCCACTCCCGCAGCAGGGCTGCCGGGGCACCGTCCACGGCGGCGCGCAGCCAGGGCGAGCCGTCGGCGGCCTCGGCGGCGGCGAGGGGGTCGGCGAGAGCGCCGACCGCCCGCTCCCGGGTGACGGGCGTGAACGCGCCGCGGACCGGAGGCGTCAAAGCCGCACCATGACCTGCTCCAGCTCCTTGCGGCGGATGGCGGGGACCCTCGCGTCGTCGGCAGGGTAGCCGACCGGGATGACGTAGGCGGCGCGCTCCTCGGGCGGGCGGTCGCAGACCTCGTTGAGGAAGCGCATCGGGCTGGGGGTGTGGGTGAGGGTGGCCAGACCCGCCTGGTGGAGGGCGGCCAGCAGCAGGCCGACGGCGATGCCGACCGACTCCTTGGTGTAGTAGGGGCGCGGGGTTTTGGGCCCCTTGTGGACCTCGAAGACCACGATCACCGCGGGCGCGGTCTCCAGGAACGGCTTGCTCCAGTCGGTGCCCAGCGGCGCGAGGGCCTGGAGCCACTCGTCGGAGGCGCGGCGGCCGTAGAACTCCCGCTCCTCGGCCTCGGCGGCCTCGCGCAGCCGCGCCTTGCGTCCCGGGTCGGTGAGGACGACGAAGCGCCAGGGCTGGACGTTCGCCCCGCTGGGTGCGGTGGCGGCGGTGCGGACGGCCCATTCCAGGACGCCGTCGGGCAGGGGGCGGGCGGAGAAGTCGCGCACGGTCCGGCGGCGGGCCATCACGTCGTGGAAGGCGCGGGCGCGGCTCTCGGCCTCCTCGGCGGGGACGTGCGGCGGCCGGTGCGGGACGGTGGGGTACGCGGCGGACGGCTCCTCGGCGAGCCCATTGGTACGGTCCATATGCCGCAGCACAGCACACCCGCGGGCGGTGGTAAACACCGCGGCACGCCCGTTCCCGCGCCCTTACGCCCGTCCGGCGGCGCACGGCGGCGCACGGCGGAAAACCGTTTGCGGCACCACCACGCCCGCCCTAACGTCTTTCCCGGCCCTGTCGTCGTCGATCGGAGAAGGCCGTTGCTCGCCTGAGGTCATGAGGCACCGGACCGCCGGACGCTTGTACGTCCGCGCGGCATCCGCACGTGCGACGACCTCGGGCTGTGAGCCGCCCTCCGGCCGGGCCGTGACGGCCGGACCGTCCCCGTCCGGGGGTTCCCCGGCCCCCACGCCTCCCGCGCGCTCCCCCTCCGTCGTACGGCGTCGTCTCCCGGTGCCTCCCGCGTGTCGCTCCCTTTCCGTACCGAGAGCAGCAGGAGGCCCGCATGGCCCGTTCCCCTTCCCGCTCCCCCGCACCGTCCCATCCGTCCGTCGTCTGTGCCGGGGTGCGCTTCACCTGGCCGGACGGCACCCCCGTGCTGGAGGACTTCCAGTTCTCCGCGGGCCCCGGCCGCACCGGGCTGGTCGGCCTCAACGGCGCCGGCAAGTCCACTGTGCTGAGGCTGATCGCGGGCGAGCTGACCCCGGCCGGGGGCTCGGTGCGCACCACGGGCGAGGTGGGTCATCTTCCCCAGACCGTCCATCTGGACACCGCGCTGCGCGTGGACCGGGCCCTGGGCATCGCCGAGGCCCGCGCCGCGCTGCACGCCATCGAGGCCGGGGAGGCGAGCGAGGAGAACTTCACGGCCGTCGGCGACGACTGGGACGTGGAGGAGCGCGCCCGCGCCGTCCTGGACCGGCTCGGTCTGGGACACATCGGCCTGGACCGCGCCATCGGCGAGGTCTCGGGCGGCGAGGCGGTCCTGCTGCGGCTGGCCGCGCTGCTGCTGGCCCGGCCGCGGATCCTGCTGCTGGACGAGCCGACGAACAACCTCGACATCACCGCGCGCGGGCGGCTGTACGAGGCCGTCCACTCCTGGAGCGGGGTGCTGCTGGTGGTCAGCCACGACCGCGAGCTGCTGCGGCACATGGACCGGATCGCCGATCTGCGCGACGGCGGAGTCCAGTGGTACGGCGGGAACTACGACGCCTACCGGGAGGCCCTGGCCACCGAGCAGGAGGCTGCCGAGCGGGCGGTCCGCGCGGCGAGGGCGGACGTCAGGCGGCAGAAGCGCGATCTGGTCGAGGCGCACGACAAGCTCGCCGGGCGGATGCGCCAGGGCCGCGAGGCCGCCTCCACCGCGGGGCTGCCGAAGATCGTGGCGGGAGCGCGCAAGCGCGCGGCGCAGGTCTCGGCGGGCAAGCACCGCATCCTGCACGAGGAGCGGCTGGAGGAGGCGCGGGAGCGGCTGGACGAGGCCGCCGAGGCGGTGCGGGACGATGCCGAGATCCGCGTCGACCTGCCGAGCACCGCCGTGCCGCGCGGCCGTACCGTCCTGACGCTGCGCGCTGTGGAGCTGCGCTGCGGGGCCCGCGCGGAGCTGGAGCTGCGCGGACCGGAGCGTGTGGCGCTGGTCGGTCGCAACGGCTCGGGCAAGACCACGCTGCTGCGCACGGTCGCCGGGGAGCTGGAGCCGGCGGCGGGCGAGGCGGTGGCGCACGTCCCGGTGCGGTATCTGCCGCAGCGTCTGGACGTGCTGGACGACGCGCTGTCGGTCGCGGCGAACGTGGCGCGCTTCGCGCCGGGGGCGACCGACAACCGCGTCCGGGCGCGGCTGGCGCGCTTCCTGTTCCGGGGTGCGCGGGCGGACCGTCCGGCCGGGACGCTCTCGGGCGGTGAGCGGTTCCGGGCGGCGCTGGCGGCGCTGATGCTGGCCGAGCCGGCGCCGCAGCTGCTGATGCTGGACGAGCCGACGAACAATCTCGACATGGCGAGCGTGCGGCAGCTCACCGGTGCGCTGGAGGGCTACGAGGGCGCGCTGGTCGTGGCGAGCCACGATGTGGCGTTCCTGCGGGACGTCGGGATCACCCGGTGGCTGCTGCTGGACGGGGAGCTGTCCGAGACCGGTCCGCTGTAGTCCGTCCGGGGCCGGCCGGGAAGGCGGGCGGACGGGACGGCGGGCGGCTTAGCCTGGGAGGAGGCAGGGAAACGGGACCGGGGCGGGCGGTCCCCGCCGCCCCGGTCCGGCTCGCCCCGCCGGTCGTGCGCGGTCCCGTCCGGCAGCGTGTGAGCGAGGCCGACCTGGGCGAGTGGTTCCGGCAGACCATCATGGACACCGGTCGGTCGCCCCCCTTCTGCTTCTTCACCGGCATGATCGCCGGGTTCGCGTCCATCCGGTTCCCGACCCGGATGATCAGGGCGGGAGTCCGCTGGTGGCCGGGGAACGTCGAGCCCGGCGGTCTGCACATCCACCATGTGGTGTTCGGCGTGGTGATGATGCTGCTCGGCGGGATCGTCGGTTTCGCCGTACCGGCCGGTCTCACCGGCCGGCGGGCCGCCGCGGCCGCGCTGTTCGGTGTCGGCTCGGCCCTCGTCCCCGACGAGTTCGCCCTGATCCTGCGGCTGCGCGACGTCTACTGGGCGCAGGAGGGGCGCCTGTCGGTCGAGGCGGTGTTCGTGGCGCTCGCGGCGGCTGCGCGAGCCGGTGACGCGCCTGTGGGACCGGTTGTCGGACCTGGTCGCAGGGCGCCCCGACGTCCCCGGGGCGCCGGAGGAGGTTTCACAACCGCGGTGAGACAGCAATACTGTCCGATATGGATCCGGCTGCCTCCCTGACCGTCGACGAGCTGGCCGCGCGCGCCGGCGTCACCGTCCGCACGATCCGCTTCTACTCCACCCGGGGGCTGCTGCCGCCGCCGGAGATCGGGCCGCGCCGGGTGGGGCGGTACGGGCCCGGCCACCTGTCGCGGCTCGCGCTGATCGAGGAGTTGCAGCACCAGGGGATGACCCTGGCGGCCATCGAGCGCTATCTGCGCCGGCTGCCCCCCGGCCTCAGCCCCGAGGACCTGGCCCTGCACCGGGCCCTGGTGGCCTCCTGGGCGCCGGACGCCGAGGCGGAGGCCACCCGGGGGGAGCTGGAGCGGCGGGCCGGGCGGCCTCTGACGGAGGACGACCTCGACCGGCTGGCGGCGATGAACGCCCTGGCCCGGACCGGTGACCCGGATGTCTTCCGGATCGACCCGGTGATCCTGCGGCTGGGAATGCGGCTGCTGGAGGTGCCCGTCTCGCTGAAGACTCTGCTGGCGGCGCGCGAGGTGGTCCTGGAGCACAGTCGTGAGGCGGCCCGCGAGCTGAGCGGGATGTTCAAGGAGGAGGTCTGGGAGCCCTACCGGCTGCGGGAGTCCGACCCCGAGCAGGTGGAGACGATGCGGACGCTGTCGGCCCATATGCAGCCCATGATCGTGCAGGCGCTGGTGACCGCCTTCCAGCGCTCCATGCGCGAGGAACTGAAGGCGTCCTTCCCCGACGAGGGGTGACCCGCCACGCGGCGGCTCCGGGGGTACACCTGCGAGGACCGGCAGGACGGAGCGGCCTGGACGGCCTCCCCGGCCGTCCGCGGCCCGAGGGCGGAGACCGGGGCCGCGGACGGGATCGGGACCGGTGCCGGGCCAGGGGCCGCGACGCACGAGCGGCCTGCCGATCGTGCGGAAGCGATCCGGCGCTCGGGCGGGCCCGCTTTCCGGAAGCGTCTCTCAGGTCCCGTGCCGGGGCCGGAACCCGGGAAGCGGGCGGCGGGGGGGGGGGGGGGGCGCCCCCCCCCCCCCCACGGGGGTGTTCCTGACGGAAAGGGGCGGGAGCCGGCCGTCCGGGATCACGCCTCGGGCGGACGGACGGACGGCGGGTGAGCGCGGGGCCGGGCGGCCCCCGGCGTACCGCCGGGAGAGGGAGGCCCAGGTCTCGCTTCGGGGCGCGAGGCGGCTCAGACGGGGGCCCTCAGCGGTCACACATTCGACACATGCGGCGAGCACCGGGCGTCGTGGTCGCCTCGGTCGCAGGGGTGCGGCAGCTCGTCGCGGTCATGCGGACGAGTAAAGCAGACCCCTGGCCTCTACACGTAAAAAACGGACGCCACCGTCCGGATAATGGACAGCCGAGGTGTGCGGCGTCCGTCCCGTCCGCTCCTCGAAGAAGCCGCCGCGCCCGCCGCCACCTGCGCGGAGGCTGTTCGCGGGCCGTCCGGGAAGCGGGCCGGCATGTGGTCAAGGCCACGGTCGGCAAGGGTCCGGGGGAGCTCCGGAGAGGCTTCGGGAGCGCTTCGCGAGGGGTCGTTCCGTCCACGACGACGGACTCGAATACAGTGCCGACATGCTCACCCCGCTGACGGTCGCGGTCGCCGTGGCCGCGCTCGCCCTGGCCGCCTGGTGCGGCTTCGCGGCCTACCGGGACCAGCCGACCAAGGACTGGCACTTCGCCGGCATGGCCGCGGTGACCGTACTCGCCCTGGTGCAACTGGTCGTCGGCGTCGTACAGCTGGCGCGCGGCGAGAAGCCGGACGGCGGCACGGTGGTCTTCGTCTCCTACCTGCTGGGCGTGGCGGCCTGCGTGCCGGCGGTCGGCTTCATGTCGCTGGCCGAGCGGACCCGCTGGGGCTCCGCGACGGTCGCCGCGGGCGCGGTGGTGATGGCGGTGCTCCAGGTGCGGCTGTACGACGTGTGGGGAGGCGGGCATGGCTGAACCCCCGGGCCCCCCGGTGCCGTCGGGGCACCCCCCGCGGCCGGGTCTGAGCCGTGGGCCGGGCCGGCTGCTGGTCACGCTGTACGCGGTCTTCGCGGTCGGCGCCACCTCCCGCTCGGTCTACCAGCTCTCCACCCGCTTCGACGAGGCCCCGCTGGCGTACGTCCTCTCCGCGGTGGCCGCGGCGGTGTACGTGGTGATCACCGTCGCCCTGGTCCGCGGCGGCAGGGGCGCCCGCCGGGTGGCGCTGGTGTGCTGCGCCGCCGAGCTGGCCGGTGTGCTGACGGTCGGCACCTGGACGGTGCTGGATCCGTCGGCCTTCCCCGATGCGACGGTCTGGTCGGACTACGGCCTGGGGTATCTGCTGCTCCCGCTGGTCCTGCCGGTGGTCGGCCTGCTGTGGCTGCGCCGCTCGCCCGCCGGCGCCGGAGCGGCCTGAGCGCGGGAACGCCTCTGGGCCCCGGCACGTGCGGCCGTCCCGGTGGGCATCGCGGGACGGCCGCGCGTGCGGAACGCGGACGAGGCGCCGGTCAGGCGCTGGCGGCGTACGTCCGGGAGACCCCGCCGCCCTCCGGCGAGCACCCGGGAGTCTTCTCCAGGGTCACCGTGCTCAGCCGGGAGGAGACCGCTTCGGAGGTCACCGGGGTGTAGCCGAGCCTGCGGTAGAGGCGGATGCCGCCCTCGCTGCGGTGGCCGGTGAACAGCCGGTAGCGCCTGGCGGACCGCTCCCGCGCCAGCCGCTCCTCGACCGCGGACAGCAGCCTCCCGCCGAGACCGTGCCGCCGCATGCGGGGGTGGACGATCAGCTTGCCGATCACCGCCGTGCCGTCGTCCTCGACACGGCCGCGCACCGAGCCGACGACCTCCTCGCCGAGCCGGGCCACGAGCACGCAGCCGCGGGCCAGTTCGGCACGCAGGTCGCCGAGGGTCTGGGTGAGCGGCTCGATGCCGTAGTCGCCGTGGAGCGCGGCCTCGGACTGGTAGCACAGGTACTGCAGTTTGAGGATCTGCTCGGCGTCTTCGTCCGTCGCCGCCGAGATGGTCACGCTCGTTCCCATGTGCGCACGTCTCCCCATGTCTCGTCACGTCCGGGCGCGTGTGCTGAACGAGGGTCGCGCGCCCGAACTGTCTGCCCTGATGACGCCGGTGGTTCATCGCACCCTTCCCCCTGGTTCGGGGGGCGCAACCTCCGCCGTGAGCATTCTGCGCAGGCAATCGATGCAACGGGAACGAATCGGTCCGAGACCGCCCTGTGAGATTCCCAACTCCCGGGTCGTTTCACGGTGGGCGGGGCCCGGTGGGAGAGCGGCGCGGCGGTCCGCCAGTGCGGCCGCACGGTCTGTTCGAGGTCGGCGGACTCGACCCCCTGGCCGGCCGCCGGCGGGGAGTTCGGGCCGGTGGGAAGGCCCACCGTGCTCAGCCGGGAGGAGACCGCTTCGGAGGTCACCGGGGTGTAGCCGAGCCTGCGGTAGAGGCGGATGCCGCCCTCGCTGCGGTGGCC
>NZ_JBXUOY010000181.1:0-11065 GCF_057196705.1 Streptomyces sp. ATLC9
CCCGCGCGGGCCCGGGGGTGGGGCCCGCCCCCCCCCGCCGGGCCCCCCCCACCCCTGCCCGGGGGGGGGGGGCCCCCCGGCCCGCTTCCGGCTCACAGCCGCCTCGCACCGGACACGGGACGGGGCGGCGTCACCTGACCGCCGCCCTCTCCAGGGCGGCGGTCAGGACGCGGGCGGTCTCCAGGTTGCAGCGCCCCAGCTCCACCAGCGGACGCGGGCCGACGGTCCGGGTGCAGGACGCCAGGTCGATGCCGAGGGAGGGCAGGGTGATCCCGTTTTCGGCCAGGGCCGCGTGGAGTTCGACCACCGCCTCGGTGGATGCGCTGATCGCATCGGTGACCGGATCGCGGCCCGCCGCGTCGGCGGGCGGGACCGTGGGGAGGTCGTACATGGGCGCGGTGCCTTTCCGTGCGTCGTGTCGCCTATCGCGTTCGGCTCACCGCACAGCGTGACGTGCCGCGGGGGCCGTCCGCCAGAGGAACCGGCTCAGCAGCCGCACTGCGCGCCTCACGAAACCGCAGATGAAAGGCGCTGGAGCGGGCCCGGGCAATCCACCACTCAACTCCCGCGCCGTTGGCCTGAGTCATCTTCCCCGCACGCTGGGTGACCTCTAGCGTCTCCTTCCGTCACCCGCTCACGACGAACGGAAGGACCGTCCATGGCAGACGGCACGAGGAGCAAGCACGCCGGAAAGCCGGCCCCGATCAGGCCGTGGAACCCGCCGCCCCAGCCGCCCTCCCCCGACGGCGGCCCCGCCAAGCCCAAGCGGCGGTGAACGCGGTGACGAGTACGACGGGCGCGGCGGAAGCGGCAGGCACGGCGGACACGACGCGGCGGCGGTGGCACGAGTCCCACCGGCGCCTGCTGGACGCCGTCTCGGCCTCCGGCGCCCTCACCCCCGACTGGCGGCCGTCCTTCGAGGCGGTACCGCGCCACCTCTTCCTGCCAGAACGGGTCTGGCGGTACGGCGCGGACGGATACGTTCCCGTCCACCGCGCCGGGGAACCCGATGCCTGGTGGGAACTCGCCTACGCGGACGAGCCGGTCGTCACCCAGCTCGACGAGGGTGCGGCCGGCGGCCCCGGCGAGGCCACCTCCTCCAGCTCCATGCCGTCGCTCGTCGCGCGGATGCTCGCGGAGCTGGAGGTGGGCCGCGGTGGTGAGCGCGTTCTGGAGGTCGGCACGGGCACCGGCTGGAACGCCGCCCTGCTCGTCCACCGCCTCGGCGACGCCCGGGTGGTGACCGTCGAGGTGGATCCGGCCCTGGCCGAACGGGCGCGGCACGCGCTGGCCTCGGCCGGCCGCGCGCCCCGGGTGGTGTGGGGCGACGGCGTGTCCGGGTGGGCGCGCGGCGCGCCGTACGACCGGGTACTGGCGACGTGCTCGGTGCTGCGCGTACCGGGGGCGTGGGTGGCGCAGACCGCGCCCGGCGGGCGGATCGTCGCGCCCCTGCACCGGGATGTGTGGTCCGGGGGCCTGGTCTCCCTGACCGTCCAGGACGGCGGCCTGGCACGGGGGAGGTTCACCGGTTCGGCGTGGTTCATGCCGCTGCGCGCCGACCGGCTGCCCGCCCCGGCGGTGGACTCCGCCACCGGCCGCTCCTCCACCACCGGCCTGGACCCGGCCCGGGTCACCGAACCAGGCTTCTGCGCCTGGGCGTTCGCCCGCCTGCCGGACATCACCATGACCTACGCCGACGAGGACGGCGGCGCCCGGCGCCTCTGGCTGACCGGCCGCGACGGCTCGGCCGCGACCGCGGCCGGGGACGGCCGGAGCGGAGACGGCGGCGGCCTCTTCGAGGTCTGGCAGTACGGTCCGGCCTCCCTGTGGGACCGGGTGGAGGCCGCCTGGAGCGCGTACGAGGCCGAAGGCCGCCCTGAGCAGGGCGAGTTCGGTCTGACGGTCACCCGTGACGGCCGCCAGGAGGTCTGGCTGCGCGACCCGGCGCACGTCATCGGCTGACGGAGCGGCCCGTACACGCGCGGCGGGAAACGGGGAGGGCCGGCGCACGCCCCGGCGGGCCCGCGCCGCCCCGGCCGCGTCACACGGTCACCGGATCACGCGGTCACGCGGCCGCGCAGGCTCCGAGGTCCTCCCAGACGCCCCACTCGCCGGCGGCGCCGGGCTCCTCGCCCCGCGTCCACCACTTGGCGCGCCAGGTGTGCCCGTCGTGGGTGACGGTGTCGCCGGCGGTGTAGACGTTCCCGGTGCCCCAGGCCGGCGAGGCGCAGGCGCCCGGCTCGCCGTCGCCGCCACCGTCACCGCCGCCGTCACCGCCGCCCGTGCCGCCGATGTTGACGTCGATGCAGGCGTAGAAGGCGTTGGTGGTGTCCGCCACGTTCCACACGGCGAGCACCTTCTGGCGGCCGGTGAGGCCGTCGAAGTTCACCTGGTGGCTGACCTGCGAGGGCGGCTGCACGCCCTTGCCGTCGAACTCGGCGATCTTCCGGTCGCCGATGAAGTACTGCCAGGTGTCGGTGGAGTGGCGCGCCGTCAGGCTCCAGGTGAAGGTGTGCGAGGAGCCGACCGGCGTGACCCGCCAGGCCTTGCTGTCGTCGTCGAGCTCGGCGAACTGCTCGTTGCCGCCGCTGCAGCTCTTGAGCCCCTTCGGCCCCTCCACGCTCTGCGGCTCGTACGAGATCTGACCGCAGTCGACGACGCCCTCGGCGCACTGGTCCTGGCGGCTGCCGGGGTCGGTGACCCAGCCGTGGGCGTTGGCCGTGCCCGCCGGGAGACTGACGGCGAGCAGGGGGGCGACCATCGCGCCGAGCGCAAGGGCCACTCGCTTCTTCGTGTTCATGCCATTCTACTTTCTTCGGTGTCGTCGAGGCCGCCGCCCGGAAGCCCGGCGCGACCGGGTGGGGTACGGCTCCTACGCCGCGCCGGTCGCGCCGCCCCGCCGGATGGCGCGGGTGCGCGGACGCACCGGATGCCGCGACGGGCATCACCGTCCACGCACCGTGCCCTCACACGGACGAGCCGTGGGACGAGGGCAGGGTCCGAACCAAGGTCTAGACCTCATGTGTTCAGGTCTAGACCTTAACGACGGACCGTTCTCGGTCAAGGGGTTGAACGCGGCGAACCACCGGACAACTCGGCGCTCGGACAACGGCCTTGGCCCGGGCTCGACCTGCGGCACACCCCTCCCGCGCCCGTCCCGACCGACCGGCGCCCCTTCCCTCATTCCGCCCGCGCGGCAGCGCCCGACGGAAAACCGCGCACATTAACACATCACGAGAAACAACGTGTTACGAATCTCGTTAACCGGTTTTCCATGCCACCCTCCCGAACTGGGAACACCGACTCCGACCGATTCAAACATGCCGCACACCACACCGTTCGCACGGGTTCTCGCGAACGCGTCGATCTGGCTGGTAATCGCTTTCCCGTAAAAGGGAGCGTGTGTGACGGTGGGTTCTCCGAACCCGTCCACAGGAGGAAAACAATGAGGCTCTCCGTACGCCGTTCCCTCGGTGTCGTGGCGGTCGCCGCGGGCGCGCTGGCCGCCACGGCCGTACCCGCCACGGCCACCACGGCCACCACGGCCACCACGGCCACCACCAACGGGACGCTGATCAACCGTACGGACTGCAACGAGAACAGCTACCTCGAGATCCACAACAACAACGGCCGCGACACCCTCTGCTTCGCCAACGCCGGCACGATGCCCGTCGCCATCTACGGCGTGAACTGGGTCGAGTCCGGGAACAACGTCGCGACCCTCGATTTCCAGCGCAGCCTGAGCAATCCGAGGATCGAAACCATCACCCTTCAGAAGTGGAGCTCGTGGAACCCCGGCCACATCCACAAGGTCATATCGATCAGGATCCACTGAGGCCGGAAAACCGCCGGACACCCTGCGGGGAACCTCTGTTCACCGGGTTGCGCCTCCGGCTCCTCACCGAGCCGTTCACGCCCCGGCACCGAGGTTGAGAACGAATTCCCGCGGTAACGGCTGACGAGGCTCCTGGCGGGCGGGCCGTCGCACGAGGTCGTCCCTCCCCGCCAGGAGCCCCCGCGCCCGTCCGCCCATCGGCGACCGGTCCGCCCGTCCCGGCCCCGCGCTCCCTCGGCCGCCCCCGCCTCCTCCGGTGCGTCACGAACCCGCAGGCGACCACGCACGCGTTTCACATACGCGCCACCGGCGTCCCGGGTAACACGGGGAGGCCCCGGCCACACCCTCCTGACCAGAACTCGATCTCGCAGCGCCCCGGAAGGCCGGTAGCCTGACGAGAGGCCGCAGAAGCGGCGCGGCGGCGAGCGGAGGTGAACTGTGGACCGGCGTGAGGTGTTGGGGCACTACGAGGGCCTCGCCGCCGAGTTCGACGAGCACTGGGTGTACGGCTCGGACTACATCCCCTGGATGTCCGCCCGCATCGCCGGAGCACTGAGCCTGTCCCCCACCGACCGGGTGGCCGACATCGGCTCCGGTACGGGGCTGTTCGCCCGTGAGATCGCCCGCTCCGTCGGGCTCACGTACCCGCTGCTCTGCGTGGAACCGTCCGCGGCCATGCTGCACCGGCTGGAGGAGTCCAGCCCGGCTGGTTTCCTGCGGCTGTTCGCCGATCTCGCCCCGGTGCTGTCCACCGAGTTCTACCGGTGACCGCCGGGCCGCCCCTGGAGACCGTCACCGGAGTGCGGCAGGTGCTGGCCGTGGTGCTGCCGGTCCGGCTGCCGCGCGAACCGGGCGGCCCGGAGTGGGCCGTAGGACCGTTCCCCTTCGGACTGGGCGAGCGGCGCACCGACGCCGCGACCCGCGCCACGTACTTCGCCCCGGCCTCGGCCCGGGTTCTGTACGGCACCCCGGACCGCCCCTGCCGCTGGCACCGGACGGCGGCGGCCGAGCACGAGGGGCTGCGTCTGGAGGGCCTGGAGCTGCTGCGCGCCGCCACCGTGCGCGAGCCCACCCGTGCCCTGGCCGTCCTGCACTTCACCGTCTCCCGGCCCCTGCTGCCGGTGCTGCGGGCCATCGGCCACCGCCACCCGGCCGGCCCCGACCCCCTCACCGGCCCTCTCGCCCCCGGGCGCCTGCTCGGGGAAACGGCCGAAGTCCGCGACGCCACCGGCGCGTTCGCCATCACCCGCCCCTACACCGTCGCCTTCCTCACGCCCGGCCCCGGTCACGCCCCGGCCCTGCGTCCCACTCCGCAGACACCCGTCCCGCCCGCTGCCGACCGCTGGCTGTGGCAGCTCGCCTCCCGGTCCGTCCCCGCCGACTACCCCCTCGCCCCCGAGACCGCCGCCGAGGAACTGAGCCGGGCGGTACGGATCTCCGCCGACTGGAGTGCCCTGGTCCTGCGCCATGGCACCGCCTTCCTCGGCCACCGGCCCGACCCCGGCGGAGACGACTTCTACACTTTCGCCGCCCTGCACGCCCGCACCGTCTACCTCGACGCCCTGCTGCTCGGCTCCCTCCAGCGCGACCACATCGACGAACTGACCGACGAACTCTCCGCCGTCTTCGACGACGGCTCCCGCCTGACCGCCCGTGTCGCCGCCCTGGAACGGAACATCGCGCGCTTCCGCAGCACCTACTGGCGCCAGCACCTCACCGCCCACGGCCCCGCCAATGACCTGCTGCTCGCCTTCCAGAACCAGCACCGGCTGCCGGAGCGCTTCACCGAGATCCTGGCCGAGGCCGCCGACTACAGCCGGCTCGTCCAGACCCAGGAGAGCCAGCAGATCAGCGGCGCGCTCGGCGTGCTGACCATCCTCGGCCTGCCGCTGGGCACCGCGCTGGGCATCCTCCAGGTACTCGGTGACGACTCCCCCGCGCACCTGCTGGCCGCGCTGGGGCTGTCGGTGGTGGTGACGGCCGCCGCGCTCACCACCCGCTACGGCCGCCTGGTCCTCTCCTCGCTGCGCGGCGGCCCCGGCTCCGGGCGCCGCCGGCGCCGCTGACCTCGGGCGGCTCCGGGCGGTTCCGGCCCACACTTCTCCTGTTGGGCAAGGCCGTGGGACCGGCGAACACCTTCGGGGGAATCATTCGCCGAACACGCCGTTCCAGTCACTCTGTGTGCTTGCGTGGAACGGAAGTCCAAACCCGCATGCCCGTTCCGTGACAGGGGGAGCCCGCCATGACCGAGCCCAGGCAACTCGACCCGTACGCCTCGCCCAAGACCTTCTACGGCGCCGAGCTGCGCCGTCTGCGCGAGGCGGCGGGCCTGACGCAGTCCCAGCTCGGCGAGCGCGTCTTCTGCTCGGGCACCTACGTCGGCCAGTTCGAGACGGCGGTGCGCCGCCCGCAGCAGGACACCTCCAAGCTGTTCGACGAGATCCTCGGCACCGGCGAACACCTGCAACGCCTGTGCCGACTGGCCCGGGAGAACAAGTACCCGGACTACTTCGCCGACGCGGCGGAGCTGGAGCAGATGGCGACGACCATCAGCGAGTACGCGCCCATGCTGGTGCCGGGCCTGTTGCAGGTTGAGACCTACACACGGGCCATCACTCGCGCGGCACTCCCCCTCGCTTCGGAGGAGGAGGTGGAGAAGCTGGTTCGGGCTCGCATGGATCGGCAGTACCTTCTCAACCAGTCAACTGCGCCACAGTTGTGGGCGGTCCTCCACGAGACAGTGCTCCGGGTCCCGATGGGAGGACCGACAGTCATGCATGAACAGCTCATCCATATCGCTCAACTGGCGCACTCCCACCGGATCATGGTGCAGGTTCTTCCGTTCACCGCTGCGGCGCACGCACTCTTGAACGGCATGGCGTCCCTGATGACCTTCCGCGACGCACCGCCTGTCGTCTACACAGAGAGCGCTGGCACCGGCCAGCTCATCGACGAACCGGTCATGGTGGAGCGATCCCAGAAGTCATACGATCTCGTCAGGGCCGCTTCGCTGCCTCCTATGGCGTCCCTGGACCTGATCGAATCGGTGGCCGAGGAGTACACGACATCATGCGCACCGCATACGACCTGAACACCGCTGTCTGGCGCAAGTCGTCCTACAGCGACGGCACCGGCGGGAGCTGCGTCGAGGTCGCCGACGGCTTCCCCGGCGTCATACCCGTCCGCGACAGCAAGACCCCCGAGGGGCCCGCGCTGGTCTTTCCGGACGCCGACTGGTCCGCCTTCGTGACAGCGGTCAAAGACAGAGTGCTCTGACAGCCCGCGGTCATCCCGGTCACCGGCGGGGTGGGACGGCCAGCGGCCTTCCCGGGCTGGACGGCGACGGCGCGATGGTGGACGAGGAGGGGCGCGTCTACGAGCAGGTCCGCGTGACGATCCCCACCGCACGTGCCCACGTGCCGGCCGCCGCCGGGGCCCTGACCGTCCGGGATCCGTGCGGCTGCGGCGGCGGCTTCCAGTGGTCCGGCCGAGTCCGAAAGTGTCACCGGCCACCGGCTGTCCGCTCTTGCGGGCGGTCGGAGGCAGGGTCCGGGGCGGGCCGCGGGTCAGCCCTGGTTGGGCTCTTGGCGGCCGGCGACCTGACCGCTCTTGCGGGCGGACTTGTCGCCGACCATCACCAGCGCGGCGATGATCGCGAACAGGGCGACGGGCGCCACGACGTACAGGCCGAGGGTCTCGACCACGCTCAGGCCGGTGCCCGGGTCGTCGCCGTCGTCGCGGTAGAGGGCGAGGGCGGAGGGGGAGGCGACCAGCAGCGTCAGCGCGGTGAGGGCGGTGACGAATCCGGCGCGCGCGGCGGTGCCGGCGCTCCTGACGTTCTCGTTGACCTTGACCTTGTTGTCCACACGGTCAACGCTAGCGAACCTCTCCCGAGGTCACGCGCCCAGGGGGGCCTTCGGGCTCGGCGTGGCTCTCCCCGTACCGCCCCGAGTACCGCCCTCCGTGCTGCCCGGGAGCCGGTATGCGGCGCTCGCGCGGCCCGTGCAGCTCCTCGTACACCGTCTCCAGCAGGTCGCGCATCCGGGGCGAGGTGACCAGTTCCTCCAGGGTGACGGGCCTGCCGTCGCCGTCGGCGACGGGCAGCCGCCAGTTGGGGTACTGGTCCCAGGTGCCCGGCACGTTCTGCGGGCGCCGGTCGCCGACGCCGTCGGGCAGCCAGACCCCGACCATCCTCGCGGGGGTGCGGGCCAGGAAGCGGTACAGGCCCCTGATCTCGCTCTCCTCCTCGCCCGGCCCTTCCGGCAGCAGGTCCAGACGGGTCAGGTGGGAGATCCACTCGGCGGTCTCCATGGCGTCCCGGGCCTGCTCCTCGGCGAGCGGGCCGGACAGCAGGCCGAGGCCGTCGCGCAGCGCGACGTGGTCGCCGCTGAGGCGGGCGGCGGTGCTGGGCAGGTCGTGGGTGGTGGCGGTGGCCAGGCAGTCGGCACGCCAGTCCCGCGGCTCCAGCGGCTGGGGGACCTCGTGGTCGGGGGTGCGGATGTGGTCGTAGTCGCGCTCGAACCACAGCACGGAGGTGCCCAGCACGCCGCGCCCGGCCAGTTCCCCGCGCACGCCCGGCTCGACGGTGCCCAGGTCCTCGCCGACGACGACCGACCCGGCGCGGTACGCCTCCAGGGCGAGCACTCCGAGCATGGCCTCGGCGTCGTAGCGCACGTAGGCGCCCTCCGTGGGCGGGCGGCCCTCGGGGACCCACCACAGCCGGAACAGGCCCATCACGTGGTCGATGCGCAGGCCGCCGGTGTGCCGCAGCAGCCCGCGCAGCAGCGTGCGGTAGGGGGCGTAGCCGGACGCGGCCAGCGCGCCCGGGTTCCAGGGCGGCAGGCCCCAGTCCTGGCCGCGGGGGCTGAAGGCGTCCGGCGGCGCGCCGATGGACATACCGGTGGCCAGGAAGTCCTTGAGCGCCCAGGCCTCGGCTCCGGAGGGGTGGACGCCGAGCGCCATGTCGTGCACCAGGCCGATGGACATGCCCGCGTCGCGGGCGGTGCGCTGGGCGCGGGCGAGCTGGGCGTCGGTGAGCCAGGCCAGCCAGGTGTGGAAGTCCACCCGGTCCAGCAGTTCGCCGCGGGCGCGGGCGGTGGCGGCCGAACGGGGGTCGTCCAGGCCGGCGGGCCAGGAGCGCCAGTCGGGTCCGTGGATCTCGGCGAGGGCGCACCAGACGGCGTGGTCCTCCAGGGCCTGGCCCTGTTCGGCGAGGAAGTCGCAGTACGCGACGTGGCGGCCGGGGCCGAGGGGGGCGGTGCGCACCAGCGCCAGGGCGCGGCGCTTGAGCGACCACACCGCGTCGCGGTCGATCATCCCGTCCTTGGCGAGGGCGGCCTCGCGCAGTCCGGCCGCCTGTGCCAGCAGGTCGTCCGCCTTGGCGCGGGCCCCGCCGCGCAGGTAGGCGTACTCGGGGATCTCCTCGATCCGCAGGTGCACCGGGTCGGCGAAGCGCCGCGAGGAGGGGCGGTAGGGGGAGGGGTCCACCCTCTCGCCCTCGGCGGCGGGCACGGCCGAGTGCAGGGGGTTGAGCTGGATGAAGTCGGCTCCGGTCGCACGCCCGGACCAGGCGGCGAGGTCGGCGAGGTCGGCCAGATCGCCCATGCCCCACGAGCGTGAGGACAGCAGCGAGTAGAGCTGGACGAGCAGGCCGAAGGAGCGGCCCTGGACGGCCGGGAAGCGGTCCGGGGCGACGATCAGGGCGGCCTGCGCGGTGCGGCCGCCGGGGGCCTCGGCGTGGAGGGTGTGGCAGCCCAGGGGGAGCCGTTCGCCGTCGGCGTCCGGGTCCGCCCCCCAGTCCAGGGTGCGGCCGTCCTCCGTCTCGACCCTCAGCTCGGTGCCGTCGGGGAGCGGGGGGACGCCGCCGCGGACGGCGGGCGGGGAGGTGGCGGGCGGGGATGCCTCGCCGCGGGAGGCCGCGCGTACGGCGACGGTGGGGGGCAGCAGCCGGGCCGCCTCCTCGCGCGCGTGGCGGGCCAGGGCGTCGCGTACGGCGTCCGGGGTGGAAGCGTCGACTCCCAGTGCGGCGAGCACTTCGACGATCGTGTCGTCGGGCACCCGGACCGTACGGCCCGGGGCCGGGTCGTAGGAGGTGCAGACTCCGTGTGCCGCGGCCAGTCGCGCCAGTCGGCTCATGGGAACTTCCTCCGCTCTCCCCCTGGGCTCGCCGGGGCTCAGATCTCCGCGGAATCCGTTCCGTATCCCACCCCGGCCGGTTCGCTGGTCAGCGGCAGCTCGGCGGCCAGCGGCGGCTCACTGGTGAGCGGGGCGGCGTCGGCGAGTGGGGGCTCGCTGGTCAGCGGCGTCTCGGCGTAGTCCCAGGAGCAGGAGCCGTCCAGGCCGGAGTCGGGGTCGGAGACTCCGGACAGGTCGATCGGCTCCTGCCCCTGTTTGGGAAACAGGGGGAGGGGAGTGAGGAGTTCAGCGGACGCGGCCACGGGGGCCTCCGTTCGTTGCTGTCGGTCGGACATGAGGGGCCCTACCCACTGAGGCGGAGCCCAGACACTTTCGACGGGGTAAACGTGAGGTGGGTCACACACTCACCACCGACGATTTCACGGCGTGATACGCCTGCCAGCGTAGGACATTCGAGCAAAGCGGGCATCCCGGCCAAGGTTTACCGCCTCTTCCCGGACCGGCCGCCCGGGAGGGGCGATCGGCCCGTCCCGTCCGGCCCCGGCCGCGCCGTTCGACAAACCGGGCACTTCGGCCCCTGTCGTTGACACCTTCACCACGGCGGTGATGGGCTCGTTACCTACCGGCGGGTCCGGTGCCCGGCCGCAGGGCCGGACGGAACGGGCCGGAAGACAGGTCGGGGAACGGGTCGAGAGGGGCCTGAGGAACACGTGAACCACGCGACGCATGGCCGCGCCGCCCGCCGGACCGGTGCGACGGCACTGGTCGCGGCCGTCCTCGGCGGACTGCTCGGCGGCGCACCGGCCGCACACCCGGCACCACCGCGGGACGCGGCCGCGCAGGAGCCCGCACGGGACGCCGCGGGCTCCGACGACCGCGTCCGCCTGGACGGCGCCCCCGGCGTGTGGCCGCGCCCCCAGTCGCTGCGCACGCGCGGCTCCTCCGTGCCCGTCGGGCGAGAGGTGCTGCTGGTCGCCGACGAGGACGCCGACCCGTACGCCCTCGACACCGTCCGCGACGTCCTGCGCGCGGCCGGGGCGCGCGAGGTGCGCACCGTACGCCCCGGGGAGGAGACGCGCGCCGACGGGCTGGTGG
>NZ_JBXUOY010000182.1:0-11026 GCF_057196705.1 Streptomyces sp. ATLC9
GCCGCGCGGGGGGGGCCCCCCCGCCCCCCCCCCCCCCCCCCCCCCCCCCCCCCCCGGCCGGGACGACCCGTGCGGGTCCCGGGGTGTGCGCGGGTCGTGGCCGGGTGAGGTCTCAGGCGACACGGCGCAGCGCGTCGGCGGGGCGCAGCCGGGCGGCTCGCCAGGCTCCGAAGGCTCCCGCGACGAGGCCGCCCGCGACGGCCAGCGTCACCGCCGACGCGATGACGCGGAGGTCGACGGGGGCGGTGAGCGCGATCTCCAGGGCCCGTTCCCCCTCCTGCCCCAGCAGTCGCGCGGCGCCACGCCCCGGTCCGCGGCCGGCGGCAGCCGCACCGGGAGCCGCCCCCAGCGACGCGGTCAGTGTCGGGCTGACGACGGTCACCGCGTACGCGCCCGCGCAGCCGAGGGCGATGCCCAGCCCGCCGCCGAGCAGCCCGTTGGCCAGAGCCTCCCCCATCACCTGGCGGGTGACCCGGCCGCTGCGCCAGCCCAGCGCCTTGAGGGTGCCGAACTCGCGTACCCGGCGGCCGACCGCCGAGGACGTGAGCAGTCCGGCGACGAGGAAGGCCGCGGCCAGCACGGCGTAGGACAGCCATCTGCCGACGCCTTCGGCGAGGTCCGCGGCCGTGCCGAGGGAGCCGGAGACCGTCTTGGCCAGGTCCGCCGAGGTGGTGACGGTGGTGTCCGGGACCTCCTTCAGCACGGCCGCCTTCACGTCCTCGATCCGCTGGGAGTCGGTGGCCCTGACGTAGACGGTGGTGATCGTGTCCTCGGCGTCGGCGAGTTCCTGCGCGCGCTCCAGGGGGATGTAGACCTGGGCGGCGGGCTGTCCGCTGTCGGCTGTGGCGATGCCGACGACCTCGAAACCGGTGCCGGCCACGTCGAGGCCGTCGCCGACCGCGATGTCCTCGCTCTCGGCGTGTGCGCTGTCCACGACGGCGACATCGGCATCGGTCTCGTCCTCGGCGAAGCCGCGTCCGTCGGTGATGGCGGAGGAGGTCAGCGGGCCCAGGCCGGGGGTGCGGACATCGGTGCCGTAAAGGGTGTGGGTCTCGACCCGGAAGTCGGCGCCGCCTCCCTCGACCCGGTCGCCCTGTTCCCCCGGCCCGCCCCGGCCACGCAGTTCGCCGCGGGCGAACTCGCCGTCCACCGTGACGGAGTTCAGGATCAGCCCGCCCACCGCCGCGGCCACGCCGTCCTGCTCCGCGATCGTGTCGACCGTGTCCGCGCCGAGGGTCTGGAAGCCCTGGACGACAAGGCGCTGGTTGCTCTGCTCCTCCCCCTCCTCCCCGGCGTCGAACCTGAAGCGGGGGCGCCGGGGCTGTTCGCCCTCCTCCGGTGGTTGCTGCGCCTTGGTGACGGTCATGTCCGTGCCCAGGCCGTAGAGGGACTCCAGGACCTCGTCCTGGGCTTGTTTCATCCCGGTGGAGACGGAGCTGACGACGATGACCAGCGCGATGCCGAGCGCCAGTCCGGAGGCGACGAGAAGCGCCGCCTTTCCGCGGCGGCGCAACTCCCGCCGGAGGTAGGTGAGGAACATGCGCGAGAACGTAGAAACGCTCGCTGACGTTCGGCTGAGGGTCTGGTGAGAGACGCGTGAGAAGTCACCGCCCCCGTGGGCCGGCGGGAGCACGCTCCCGGCACGCCGAAGGCGGCGGGCGCGGCGTGTGGCCCGCGCCCGCCGCCTTCGCGGGGGCCGGTTCCGGCGGGGCCGGAGGAGCCGGGGAACGGGCGGGAGGCCGACCGGCCCTCAGAGGGCGGATCCGGCCTTCCAGTCCTCCCAGGACATGTTCCAGCCGTTGAGGCCGTTGTCCGGGGCGATCTGCTTGTCGGGCGAGTTCTTGACCACGACGACGTCACCCAGGAGCGAGTTGTCGTAGAACCAGGCGCCGTCCTGGCCGGGGTCGTCCGCGCCCTGGACGTCGTTCAGTCCGACGCAGCCGTGGCTGGTGTTGACGCTGCCGAAGACCGAGTCGGCGCCCCAGTAGTTGCCGTGGATGAAGGTGCCGGAGGTCGACAGGCGCATGGCGTGCGGCACGTCGGGGATGTCGTACTCGCCCTTGCCGTCGTCGTCGGTGAAGCCGACGGTCGCGCCGTTCATCCGGGTCTCCTTGTACTTCTCGGAGATCACCATCTGGCCGTTGTAGGTGGGGGTCTCGGGCGCGCCCGCGGAGATCTCGAAGGTCTTGACGGTCCTGCCGTCCCTCACGACCTCCATGGTCTTGGTCTTCACGTCGACGGTGCTGATCTGCGAGCGGCCGACGGTGAAGCTGAAGCTCTTGTCCTGGACGCCGGTGATGCCGTCGGCGCCCTCGACACCGTCGAGGTTGAGGTCGACGGTGACCTTGGAGCCGGACGTCCAGTAGTCCTTGGGCCGGAAGTCCAGGCGGGTGTCGCTGAACCAGTGGCCCACGACCTCCTGACCGCCGGTGGTGTTGACCTCGATCGCGGCCTGGACGTCCTTCTTGTTGGTGATGCCCTTGTCGAAGTTGAGGGAGACGGGCATGCCGACGCCGACGGTCGAGCCGTCCTCGGGCGTGAAGTAGCCGATGAAGCTGTTGCCGGGCGAGACCGTGGTGAAGGAGGAGTTCTCCAGCACCTTGCGGCCGTCGGGGTCCTCGGCCTCGGCGGAGATCGTGTACCGGGTGGCGCGCTCCAACTGGCCGTCGGGCTTCCAGCCGCTGCCGTCGGAGGCGAGGGTGCCCTCGACCTCCTGGCCGGTCGCGGCGGCCTTCATGGTCACCGAGGTGAGTTCGCCGCCCTCCACCCTGACCTGGGCCGCGTGGATGCTGGCGTTGTCCGCGCCGTCCTTGGGCGTGATGAGTATTCGGGCGTCGGAGGACTTCTCCGCCGCCGCCCTGTCCACCTGGGCCTGGCCCTTCTCCGGCTCCTTCGAGGACTCCGCGCCGGGTCCGCCGCCGCTTCCCTCGCCCCCGCACGCCGACAGTGTGAGCACTCCGCCGAGCAGTGCGGCCGTCGCCGCGATGCCCCTACGGCGCTTGCCGTCCCTCATCACACGCTTCTCCATCCGCTCACGAACCCCTGGCTCCCCGTTCCGCGCCCCACGCCGTCCGGTGAGGGCGAGGCGGGACGTCCACCCCGTGGCCATATCCACGAGAACGCGAGGGAGCCGTGACCCGTTCCACCCAGGGTAGGACTGTGGGGTAAGACACCCGTCGGTCACCAGGGGTTGCACTGGTGGACGAGGAATTCCCCGGCTGTTCCGGATCGTTACCGGCAGGCCGCTCCCCGTGACAGCCGATCACATCACAGCACTTTCCTTCCGCCGCAGGACTTATGCGGCAACGTGACCGATTTCTCATGAGGTGGCCGGGCAACGGAGGCCGCCCCGCGACGGCGGCACTTCCCGCGGCCCCCTCCCCCTCGTTAGCATCGGTCGCAGCACCGCCGATCCGCTGTCTGTACCGAGGGGGCCCTCCCGTGCGAGCACACCGTCGACCGCTGGTGACCGCCGCCGTCGCGGGCTGCCTCCTGTGCGGTCTGTGGTTCGTACCGTCCGCGAACGCCACCGGTGAGGGCGAGCCGGCCGGAGCCGCGGCCTCCCGTGCGCAGGCAGGGGCCCAGGTCCGGACGCAGACCGGCTCCGGGGGCGAGGTGCTGCTGGCCGACACCGGCGGCTTCGACACCACGCCCTACCTCTTCGGCGGTCTCGGCTTCCTCGGCGCGGGCGCCGCCCTGCTGGTCAACGCCCGTGTACGGGCCGGCCGCGAGGGGCTCACGCCAGCGGTCCGGTGACGGCCTCGACCGCCGCCACCAGCCCTCCCGTGCGGACGAACGCCTCCGCCGCCGCCAACTCCGGCGCCAGATAACGATCTTCCCCCGGACCCCGCACCCCGGCCTCGCGCGCCGCGGCCACCGCCGCGGAGGCGGCGGGCGAGGGGGTCAGCCCGTCCGCCGCGCGCAGCTCGACCGCGCGGGCCGCGGCGCACAGCTCCACGGCCACCACGCGGGTCAGCCCGCCGACGGCGGTGCGCAGCTTGCGGGCGGCCGACCAGCCCATCGAGACGTGGTCCTCCTGCATCGCCGAGGACGGGATCGAGTCCACCGAGGCCGGGACGGCCAGCCGCTTCATCTCGCTCACCAGCGCGGCCTGGGTGTACTGGGCGATCATCAGCCCCGAGTCCACCCCCGCGTCGCCCGCCAGGAAGGGCGGCAGCCCGTGGCTGCGGGCGCGGTCCAGCAGCCGGTCGGTGCGGCGCTCGGCGATGGAGGCCAGGTCGGCCGCGGCGATGGCGAGGAAGTCCAGCACGTAGGCGACCGGAGCGCCGTGGAAGTTGCCGTTGGACTCCACCCGGCCCTCCTCGGGGAGCACCACCGGGTTGTCCACGGCCGCGGCCAGTTCCCGCTCCGCGACGGCTCGGGCGTGCGCCAGGGTGTCGCGCCCGGCGCCGGCGACCTGGGGCGCGCAGCGCACCGAGTAGGCGTCCTGTACGCGCGGGGCGTCGTCCTGGTGGTGACCGGTGAGACCGGAGCCGGCCAGGACCTTGAGCATGTTGGCGGCGGAGGCGGCCTGGCCGGGGTGCGGGCGGACGGCGTGCAGCTCGGGCGCGAGCACCCGGTCGGTGCCCAGCAGCGCCTCCAGGGTGAGGGCGGCGGTGATGTCGGCGGACGTGAACAGCCGGGCGAGGTCGTCGCAGGCCATGACCAGCATGCCGAGCATGCCGTCGGTGCCGTTGAGGAGGGCCAGCCCCTCCTTCTCCCGCAGCTCGACGGGGGTCAGCCCGTGCTCGGCCAGCAGCTCGGCCACCGGCCGCACCCGCCCGTCGGGCCCCTCGGCCTCACCCTCGCCCATCAGGGCCAGCGCGCAGTGCGACAGCGGCGCCAGGTCGCCGGAGCAGCCGAGTGAGCCGTACTCGTGGACGACGGGTGTGATGCGCGCGTTGAGCAGGTCCGCCATGGCGCGGGCCGTCCCGGGCCGCACCCCGGTGCGGCCAGAGGCCAGCGTCTTCAGCCGCAGGAACATCAGCGCCCGCACCACCTCGCGCTCCACGCGCGGGCCCATGCCGGCGGCGTGGGAGCGGACGATGTTGCGCTGGAGCCGCACGCGCAGCTCGGCGGGGATGGGGCGGACGGCCAGGGCGCCGAAGCCGGTGGAGACGCCGTAGACGGGGTCGGGGGACGCGGCCAGGTCGTCGACGACCCGGCGGGCGGCGGCGAGGGCGGCCAGCGCCTCGTCGGACAGTTCGACGCGGGCCAGGCCGCGGGCGACGGCGACGACGTCCTCGGCGGTGGCGCCGGAGGGGCCGATCACCACGCGGTTCTGCATATCCATATTCAGGAACACTAAAGAGTGAATCGAGTTCTGTCACGACCCTGCCGGGCCCGAGCCGGACCGCACGCCCTGCCGGGCCCGCGTACGTCGCCGGAACCCGCGCGCGGACGCTCACACGTCCAGGCCGCGCAGCCGGCGGCGGTCGCCCGGGGCTCCGATCCGCCCCTGCTCGGCCTGGTCCGCCAGGCGGACCACGGCGTCACCGGTGTATTCGGGACCCTCCGCCTCCCCGGCCGTCCCGGCGTCCCCGGCGCCCTCGCGCCCGGCCACCACCGGCTTGTCGGTACGGGCGGCCTTGGCCCGGTACTGGGCCGCGTCGGCGAGGCGGAACAGCCGGCGGGGCGAGCGGACCGGGCCTATCGGGTCGCCCGTCGAGGCGACCCCGCAGGCCACTCCCTGTCCCGTCTCCAGTTCCGCGGCCCGCAGGCACACCTCGTCCGCCACCCGGACCACCTCGTCCGCCGGCGGGCCCACCGCCAGCAGGCAGAACTCGTCCCCGCCCAGCCGGGCGGCCAGGGTGCCCGGAAGCATCGCGCCGCACAGGGACAGCACCGAGGCGAAACGTTCCAGCAGCCGATCACCCGCCTCGTGTCCCAGCACGTCGTTGACCCTCTTGAGCCCGTTGACGTCGCAGACCAGCAGGCTGACCACCGTCCCGTCCGCGCGGTGCCGCTCCAGTGCCTCCTCCAGCCGGACATCCACCGCCCGGCGGTTCGCCAGGCCGGTGAGGGGATCGGTGAAGGCCAGCCGGCGCACCTCCTCCAGCCGCTCGGTCTGTGCGATCCCGGCCGCGATCACCGACGCCAGCGCCTCGGCGAAGTCCGCGTCGGCCCGGTCGAAGACCGGCCGCCCGATCTCGCGCGCCACGTACAGCTCGCCCCACGCCCTCCCGTCCACGACGACCGGTGCGACCACGCAGCAGCCCCGCCCCCGCCGGCGCAGCGCCGGCGGCCGGCTCTCCTGGGGCACCGCGGGGCCGTACCGGGAGACCCGGCTCCCGCCGTCGGCCGTCTCCACCCAGGCGCGCGTCCCGGCCCCCGGGCCCGCACCGCGGCGCAGACCGGTGATCTCGGGGAAGTCGTGGACCGGGTACGTCTCGTCCTCGGGGAACTCCTCCTCGTCCCCGCGACGCTCGCCGGTGTTCACCAGCACCCGCAGCAGGCCGCGCTCGCGCTCCCAGACGGACAGGGCCGCGAAGGAGCCGTCCAGCGCGGCCCGCGCGCCCCCGGCGGCGGTGCGGACGGCATCGCGCAGGGTGTGGGCGGCGGCCATCTCCTGCGCCAGCCCCACCACGGTCCTCAGCCGCGCGTCGTCACCCATGCCGTACCCGATCCACACGACCCAGGTTATGGGCCCTCACTCCGGGTCGCCGACCGGTTCGCACCGGCCCGCTCCGGCTTCACCGGGCTCGTGCCCGCTCGTGGCCGGGTCACTCCCCCGGCCATCGCGGGGCCCGCTTCTCGTTGAAGGCCGCGACCCCCTCGGCCCGGTCGCCGGAGAACGCCACCGAGCGCCAGGCGGCGTCCTCGACCTCCAGACCGCCGCGCAGATCCATCCCCCATCCGGTGCGCAGCGCCCGCTTGGCCGCACGCAGGCCCACCGGGGAGTTGACCGCGATGCGCCGGGCCAGCTCCAGCGCCTCGGCCCGGTCCTGGCCACGGGCCGCCAGGAGGTCGACCAGGCCCAGCTCACGGGCCTCCTCGGCCTCCACCCTGCGCGCGGTGAAGATCAGCTCGGCGGCGCGGGCCGCGCCCACCCGGCGCGGCAGGAGCTGGGTGCCGCCGCCACCGGGGATCACCCCGACCGACACCTCCGGCAGGCCGACCACCGCGGTGGGGTCCGCGACGATCAGGTCGCAGGACAGGGCCAGCTCGAAGCCGCCGCCCAGCGCGAACCCGTGCACGGCCGCGATCACCGGCACCGGCAGCTCCAGCACCCCGGTGTAGGCGGCGCGGGCGTACGGCCGCTGCCGGGACAGGTCGGCGTCGCTGAGGGAGTTGCGCTCCTTCAGGTCCGCGCCCACGCAGAACGCCCGCTCGTGAGTGGAGGAGAGCACCACGGCGCGCACCCGCCGGTCCCCGGCGAGCGCGGCGCAGGCGTCCCCGATGTTGCGGGCCATCTCGGTGGAGACGGCGTTCATCGCCTTCGGCCGGTCCAGCACCAGCTCGGCGACGTGCCCGTCCGGCTCCCGCCGCACCGCGACCCACTCGCCGAACCGCTCCTCGCCCACGCCCTCGTGCACGCTCACGTCGCCCACACAGCCCTTCCGGTTAACGATCGCTCACTGGTGTACGGGCGCATCATGCCATCCGCCCCGCCCGGCGGGTCCACGGGCGAGCGGTCGGGAACCGGGGGCGAGCGTTCAGGAACCGGGAGCGCGGCGGGTCAGCAGCCAGGGCTCGATGACACCGAGACCGCGCACCGGGCGCTGGTAGAGGGGCTGGAGCGCGAAGCGGTACGCCGCGTCGGCGTCCGTCTCCTTCTCCGACTCCGGCGCCTCCCCCGCGGCCACCAGCTCGGCGCGCAGCGCACCGTCCACCAGCACCGTGTCCTTGGGCGCTATCGAGGTGAGCCGGCTGGCCAGGTTGACCGTGTTGCCGAACACATCGCCCATCCGGGTGGTGACCGTGCCCAGGGCCATGCCCACCCGCAGCTCCGGCATCGTCGCGTCGTTGGCCAGGGTCTCGATCAGCCGCAGCCCGATCTCGGCCGCGGTGCCCGCGTCGTCGGCGACGTAGAGCACCTCGTCGCCGAGTGTCTTGATCAGCCGGCCGCCGTGCGCGGCGACCAGGTCGGCCGCGGTGGTCTCGAACGCCTCGACCAGCTCGCCCAGCTCCTCCTCCTCCAGCCGGCGCGTCAGCCGGGTGAAGCCGACCAGGTCGGCGAAGGCGACCGCCAGGCGGCGGTCCACCATCTCCTCGTCGTCGGCCGCCTGCACCACCCGGCCGGTGGCGGCGGCCAGCTGCCGCCGCCAGACGTAGACCAGGAACTCCTGGAGTTCCGGCAGCAGCAGCTCGACCAGCGGGTAGGCCACCTCGGTGCGGGTCATGCCCGGCTCGGGCGGCTCGGTCAGCCCCTCCAGGAAGGAGTCGATCTGCCATTCGGCCAGCCGCGCGGTGGTCTGCCCGGTGGACCGCGCCACCTGCACCGCCATCGCCTCGCTGAGCAGTCCCGCTTCCACCAGGCCGGCCAGCCGCCGCAGCGCGATCACGTCCGTCTCGGTGAGCGCCCTGGCCTGGCCGATGTCGGCGAACCCCATGGCCCGCCAGAAGCGGGCGGCCAGCTCCATGGGGACGTCGGCGGCGCGGGCCGCCTGGAAGGGCGTGTACTGCCGGCCCGCGCCGAGGATCAGCTGCTCGATGCGGAGCGCGAGGGGGTCCTCCTCCGGATGGGCCGGTTCATGGGCCGCCTCGCCGTCCGTCGTCGGCTCTTCGGCTGGGGTGCCCGAGTCGTCCACTGCCCTTCCGTTCCACTCACTGCCGCCGCGCCCGCCGCGCTGGGTCGCCTCAACGATACGGCAGGTGTGCCCTGGCTCACTCTCCCGGCGACCACCCCCGCGCTTCCTCCGGACCGGGCCTGAGGTGCACGATGTCGCCCGCGCCCACCGGCTGCTGCACGCCTTCGCCGCCGGCCAGGACCAGCCGCCCGGCGCCGTCCACCGCGACCGCCTCGCCCAGCAGCTCGCGCTCCCCGGGCAACACCGCGCGCACCCGCCGGCCCAGCGTGGCGCAGCCCGCGGTGTACGCCTCGCGCACTCCGCTCGCCTCCGGATCACCGCCGGCCTCCCGCCAGCGGCCGTACCACTCCTCCAGGGAGCGCAGCACCGTGCGCAGCAGGGTGTCGCGGTCGGTGACGCGCGCGCCCGCCAGGGCCAGGGAGCCGGCCCCGGGCACCGGCAGCTCCTCCTCGCGCAGCGTGACGTTGAGACCGATGCCCAGCACCACCGCGGCGGAGCCGCCGGGGCGCTCGACCCGCTCGGAGAGGACGCCGCCGATCTTGCGCTCCTCGTCCCCGGAGCGCACCAGGACGTCGTTGGGCCACTTCAGCACCACGTCCGCCCCGGCGGTGCGGGACAGGGCGGAGGCGGTGGCGACCCCGGCCAGCAGCGGCAGCCAGCTCCACCGGTCGGCGGGCGCGGCGGGCGCCAGCAGCACGGAGAGGAAGAGCCCCGAGCGGGCGGGCGCCGTCCAGGTGCGCTCCAGCCGCCCGCGCCCGGCGGTCTGCCGCTCGGCGACGAGCACCTCCCCCTCCCGCGCCTCGCCGCGGGCGGCCCGCGCGGCGAGATCGGTGTTGGTGGAGCCGGTGGAGTCCACCACCTCCAGGGAGGTCCACAGCGATGCGGGCCGCACCAGCGCACGGCGCAGCGAGGCGGCGTTCAGCGGGGGCCGTTCCAGGTCCGACCAGGGACTGTCCGACGGGTCGTTCGGTGTCATGCAAGACAGATTAGGTGTGGCAAACGCCGCACCGCCGGATCACTCCCGCGCCGATACGCTACGAGTCGGTAGCCAGACGCCACGACGAGGAGCCGCAGCCCGTGTCCGAGCAGCAGAGCCCAGCCCCCGAGGACCAGGATCGTCACACGACCGCGGGCAGGATCGCGGATCTGCGGCGGCGCATCGAGGAGGCCACGCACGCGGGTTCGGCGCGCGCGGTGGAGAAGCAGCACGCCAAGGGCAAGCTGACCGCCCGCGAGCGGATCGAACTGCTGCTGGACGAGGGGTCGTTCACGGAGCTGGACGAGTTCGCCCGGCACCGCTCGACCAACTTCGGCCTGGACGCCAACCGTCCCTACGGCGACGGCGTCGTCACCGGCTACGGCACGGTCGACGGCCGCCCGGTGGCCGTCTTCTCCCAGGACTTCACCGTCTTCGGCGGCGCGCTGGGCGAGGTCTACGGCCAGAAGATCGTCAAGGTGATGGACTTCGCGCTGAAGACCGGCTGCCCGGTCATCGGCATCAACGACTCCGGCGGCGCCCGCATCCAGGAGGGCGTGGCCTCGCTGGGCGCGTACGGCGAGATCTTCCGCCGCAACACCCATGCCTCCGGTGTGATCCCGCAGATCTCCCTGGTGGTGGGCCCGTGCGCGGGCGGCGCGGTCTACTCCCCGGCGATCACCGACTTCACGGTGATGGTCGACCAGACCTCCCACATGTTCATCACCGGCCCCGACGTCATCAAGACGGTCACCGGCGAGGACGTCGGTTTCGAGGAGCTGGGCGGCGCCCGCACCCACAACTCCACCTCCGGCGTGGCGCACTACCTGGCCTCCGGCGAGGAGGACGCGGTCGAGTACGTCAAGGCGCTGCTGTCGCACCTGCCGTCCAACAACCTCTCCGAGCCGCCCGCCTTCCCCGAGGAGGCGGACCTGGAGACCTCGGAGACCGATCTCGAGCTGGACACGCTGATCCCGGACTCGGCCAACCAGCCGTACGACATGCACGGCGTGATCGAGCACGTGCTGGACGACGGCGAGTTCCTGGAGACCCAGCCGCTGTTCGCGCCGAACATCCTCACCGGCTTCGGCCGGGTGGAGGGCCACCCGGTCGGGATCGTCGCCAACCAGCCGATGCAGTTCGCCGGCTGCCTGGACATCGACGCCTCCGAGAAGGCCGCGCGCTTCGTGCGCACCTGCGACGCCTTCAACGTCCCCGTGCTGACCTTCGTGGACGTGGGGGGGGGGGTGGCGGGGGCCCCCCCCGCCGTCGGGGGGGGCCGGCGGGGGCGGGGGCCCCG
>NZ_JBXUOY010000183.1:0-10998 GCF_057196705.1 Streptomyces sp. ATLC9
CCCCTGGCCCTTCCTGCTCGGGCCAGGGGGCGGGGCCGGTCCGTTTCCGGGCGGTCCGCCGGGGGCCGGGTCAGATCCCGGCCGGCTCGCGCTGCGGCTCGGCGGGGGTCTTCGGGGGAGCGGCGTCCTCGGACAGTCCCACCCGGCCGTGCAGCCGCCGCAGCGCCTTCGGGGCGTACCAGGCACCGCGGCCCAGCAGCCGCATCGCGGCCGGGACGAGTACGCCGCGCACCGCGACCGCGTCGATCAGGATGGCCAGCCCGCTGCCGAGGCCGAACATCTGCATGAAGCTGATCTCGCTGGTGGTGAAGGCGAACAGGCTCACCGCCAGCAGGCCGGCGGCCATGGTGACGATCCGCCCGGTGCGCGACAGCCCCCGGGTGACGGCGGTGGAAGTGTCCTCGCCCGCGTCGTGCAGCTCCTTGATCCGGCTGGTGACGAAGACCTCGTAGTCCATCGACAGGCCGAAGACGATGCAGAACAGCAGCACGGTCATCGAGGTGTTCATCGGCATCGGGGTGAAGCCCAGCACCGAGGACAGGTTGCCCTCCTGGAAGATCCACACCATCGCGCCGATCGCCGCGGCGAGGCTGATGGTGTTGAGCACCAGCGCACGCAGGGGCTGCACCACACTGCCGGTGAACAGGAACAGCAGGGCGAAGGTGGTCAGCGCGACCCAGGTGATCGCGGCGGGCAGCCGGTCGCCGATGGCGGCCTTGGTGTCCACCAGATAGGCGTCCGGGCCGCCGACCAGGGCCTCCACACCGCCGGGGGCCTGCACCGCGCGGATGTCGCGCACCAGGTCCTCGGCCTCGCCGGATCCGGACTCCACCTCGGTGGCGGCGGTCAGCCGCTGGGCGTCGTCCCGGCCGAGCGATGCGTTCACCGGGCCGGGCGGAGCGGCCTCGCCGTCCTGGTAGGTGCCGGACGACGCCTGGACGCGGGCGACGCCGTCGACGCGGGAGAGGGCGGTGGCGTAGGCGTCCAGATCGGCGGTGTCCACCGGGCCGGTGGTGACGATCTGGACCGCGGAGGTGTTGTCGTCGCCGAAGTCCTCCTCGATGGCGGTGGCCACCTGGCGGCTGGACGCGTTCTCCGGCAGCACCCGCTCGTCGGGGTTGCCGAAGGACGCGCCCAGCAGCGGGCTCGCGGCGAGCAGCAGCACGGCCAGGACCGGCAGCGCGGTGAGCGCGGGGCGGCGCATCACCACCGAGGCCAGGCGGCCCCACACCGGGGCGTCGGGCCGGCGCACGGCGTCCGCCCAGGGCAGCCGTCCGCTGTTGACGCGGTGGCCCAGCACCGCCAGCAGAGCGGGGACGACCACCAGCGCGCCGATCGCGGCGATGGCGACGACACCGATCCCGGCGTAGGCGAAGGAGCGCAGGAAGAAGGGCGGGAAGAGCAGCAGCGCGCCGAGCGCGGCGACGACGGTGGCGGCGGAGAAGGCGATGGTGCGGCCCGCGGTGGCCACGGTGGTGCGCAGCGCGTCGGGCACCTCGTCTCCCTCGGTCAGCCGCTCGCGGAAGCGGCTGACCAGCAGCAGGCCGTAGTCGATGCCGAGACCGAGGCCGAGGGCGGTGGTGAGGTTGACCGAGAAGACCGAGACGTCGGTGATGCTGCCCAGCACGTACAGCTCGGCGAAGGTGCCCATGATCGCGATCAGACCGATGGCCAGCGGCAGCAGCGCGGCCACGACGCTGCCGAAGGCGATCACCAGCAGGATCAGGGTGATGGGCACGGCGATCGCCTCGGCGATCGCCAGGTCCTTGGAGATCTGGGAGGTGATGTCGCTGGCGACGGCCGCCTGGCCGCCGGCGCGCACGGTGACGGCGCCCCGGTCGCCGGACCACTTCTCGGAGAGCTCCTCGGCGCGGTCGGTGCGCTCGGTGCTGTCGCCCTCGATGTGGGCGAGGACCAGCGCCTGGTCGCCGTCGCGGGAGGTGAGCGCGGAGCCGCCGGCGTCCCAGTAGGAGACGACGCCCGACACGCCCGGTTCGTCCTTCAGTCCGGTGACGACCTCCTGTCCGGCCCGTTCGGCGGCGGGGGAGTCCAGGCGCCCGCCGTCGTCGGCCCGCACCAGCAGGACGAGGTTGGTCTCGCCGCCGAACTTCTCGTCGATCAGGGTCGCGGCGCGGCTGGAAGGAGCGTCGGGGTCCTCGAACCCGCCGCTCTGGAGTTTGCCGAAGGCGCCGATGCCCATGGCCCCCATGGCCAGTACGGAGACGAGGGCGGCCAGCAGGACCGCCCGGGGGCGGCGCAGTACCAGATCGGCGATCCACGACAGCATGGGTTCTTTTCCCTCTCGTCACCTGAGTGCGTGCGCCACAGGATGTTTACGATGTTAACTTGGACTGTCGCAGAGGATGCGAACACTGTCAACATCAGGCAGTATCGAACGATGCGGACCGAAGGAACCGGAAAGAGCGGCTACCACCACGGAGATCTGCGCAACGCGCTCATCGAGGCGGCGACGGACCTCGCGCGCGACGGGGGACCCGAGGCCGTCGTGCTGCGCGCCGCCGCACGGCGGGTCGGAGTCTCGCCGACGGCCGCCTACCGCCACTTCACCGGCCAGGGCGACCTGCTGATGGCGGTCAAGGAGCAGGGGCAGCGCGGTCTCGCCGAGACGATGGAGCGGTCGGCCGCCGTCGGCGGCGCGGAAGGAGGCGGGGCGCGGAACGCCGGAGAGGCGGCCGAGGAGCGGGTCAAGGCGCTCGGCACCGGCTACATCGAGTTCGCGCTGACCGAGCCCGGCCTGTTCCGCGCGGCCTTCTGCCGCCCCCCCGAGGCGGCCGACGGAAGCGGCGACCTCGGCCCGCAGGAGGAGCGGTCCCATTGGATGTACCGCTCCTTCCGGCTGCTGGCCGAGGCCCTGGACGGGCTCGTCGCCACCGGGCGGATGCCCGCCGGGCGGCGTTCCGGCGCCGAGACCACCGCCTGGGCGGCGGTGCACGGCCTGGCGGTCCTGCTGCTGGACGGCCCGCTGGGCCGGCTCTCGCCGGAGCGGCGCGACGCCCTCGCGGCCGGAGCCCTGGACACGGTCATCAGGGGCTTCACCGCACCGGAGGGACAAACCGCGACCCGCCCCGGCGGACCCGCGGCGAAGAGCGCCCCGGCGTACGACGTAAGCTGATCCGGTCCCGCCGGGCGGCTCAGCCGGCACCCGGTCGGCCGAGTGCCGGGCCCGACCCGGGGCACGCCCGAAATATGATGTTCCGTATCGCGGGCGGCGCCCGGCGGCCATGGGCACGGACGGCCAGGTGACGCCGACGCCCGGGTGCTGTCGGTTCGGAGAGACGGAGAGGTGACGGCGAATGACAGCGGGCGGCCCCCGGTGACCCCTGCGCGGGACGCGCACAGCCGCGCAGTCCTGGACAAGGCGGCACGCGAGAACTTCCCCGTCGCTCCCCGCTTCCTGCCCCGCGCCTGGCGGGACGACCTGATGGCCGTGTACGGCTGCGTCCGCCTGCTGGACGACATCGGCGACGGCGACCTGCCGCCCGGCGGCGCCGACGCCGCGCTGCTGGGAGCGGATCCCGGCCGGGCCGGCGACCGCGACGCCCTGCTCGACGCCTTCGAGGCCGAGCTGCACCGCGTCTTCCGCACCGCCCGCGATCCGGGCGGCGCGGCCCGGCACACCCCCCGTCACCCCCTGCTGTACGCACTGGTGCCGACCGTGCGGCGCCACGCGCTGACCCCCGAGCCGTTCCTCGCCCTGCTCGAGGCCAACCGGCTGGACCAGAAGGTCCGCCGGTACGGCACCTGGGAGGAGCTGCTGGGGTACTGCGAGCTGTCCGCCAACCCCGTCGGACGGCTCGTCCTGGCCGTCACCGGCACCGCGACCCCCGAGCGCGTCCGCCGCTCCGACGCCGTCTGCACCGCGCTGCAGATCACCGAGCACCTCCAGGACGTCGCCGAGGACCTCGCGCTGCGCGACCGGATCTACCTCCCCGCCGAGGACCTGGAGCGCTTCCGCGTCACCGAGGCCGACCTCGCCGCGCCCACCGCGAACGCCTCGGTGCGCGCCCTGGTCGCCTGGGAGGCACGGCGCGCACACGAACTGCTGAACGAAGGAGCCCCGCTGGTGGCCAGCGTCCCCGGCATACCGAAGATCCTCATCGCCGGATTCACCGGCGGCGGCCGGGCGGCCCTGCGGGCCCTGCGCTCCGCCCGGTACGACGTCCTGGGCGGCACCCCGCGCCCCGGGAGGACCGGCGTGCTGCGCGAGACCGCGGCCGTCCTGGGAGCGGCGAGGTGAGCCCGGCGGCGAGGCGGAGCGCGAACGCCGGGCGGGCCGCACGGCAGGCGCCACCCTCCCCGCAGGTCTTCGCCGCCTACCGCTACTGCGAGGCCGTCACAGGAGAACAGGCCCGCAACTTCGCCTATGGCATCCGGCTGCTGCCCACCGCGCGGCGCCGGGCGATGTCCGCCCTGTACGCCTTCTCGCGGCGCGTGGACGACATCGGCGACGGCCCGCTGGAGAAGGAGGTCAAGCGCGCCCGGCTGGAGGAGACCCGCGGCCTGCTCGATCTCGTCCGCGCCGGAAAGGTCCCCGACGACGCCACCGACCCGGTCGCCGTCGCCCTGGCCGACGCCGCGGAGCGCTTCCCGATCCCGCTGGGCGGGCTCAACGAGCTGATCGACGGCGTCCTGATGGACGTCCGGGGCCGCGCCTACGAGACCTGGGACGAGCTGAGCGAGTACTGCCGCTGCGTCGCCGGCGCCATCGGGCGGCTCTCCCTGGGGGTCTTCGGCACCGTACCGGGCGTCCCGGGCGCCGGCCGCGCCCCCCACTACGCCGACACCCTCGGCCTCGCCCTGCAGCTGACCAACATCCTGCGCGACGTGCGCGAGGACGCCGCGGAGGGCCGCACCTACCTGCCCCGCGAGGACCTGGCCGCGTTCGGCTGCGACACCTGGCTGGACCGTCACGTGCCGCCCGCCGGCGCGGACTTCGCCGGACTGGTGCGTTTCGAGGTGGACCGTGCCCGCGCGCTGTTCGCCGAAGGGCTGCGGCTGCTGCCGCTGCTGGACCGTCGCTCGGCCGCCTGCGTGGCGGCCATGGCGGGGATCTACCACCGGCTGCTGGCCCGCATCGCCCGTGACCCCCACGCCGTACTGCGCGGCCGGGTGTCCCTGCCCGCGCGCGAGAAGGCGTACGTCGCCCTGCGCGGCCTGTCCGGGCTCGACGCGCGGCTGGCCGCCCGCACGGCACCGGGAGGGAGCACGACGTGACCGGCGCACCCGACCCGCGCGCCGTCGTCGTCGGCGGGGGGCTGGCGGGCACCGCCGCCGCACTGCGCCTGGCCGACGCCGGGGTGGCCACCACCCTGGTGGAGAGCAGGCCCCGGCTGGGCGGACTCGCCTCCTCCTTCCGCCGTTCCGGCGCGGCCGGCGAGCTGACCGTCGACAACGGCCACCACGTCCACCTGCGCTGCTGCACCGCCTACCGCTGGTTCCTGGAGCGCATCGGCGCGAGTGCGCTGGCGCCCCTCCAGCCCCGCCTGGACATCCCCGTCCACGACGCCGCGCGCGGCACGACCGGCCGGCTGCGGCGCACGGCCCTGCCCGCGCCGCTGCACCTGGGCGCCTCCCTGGCGCGCTACCCCCACCTCTCCCCGGCCGAGCGGCTGCGCGCGGGGCGGGCCGCACTGGCGCTCGGACGTCTGGGCAGGATCGACCCCGGTGACCCCGCCCTGGACTCCCAGGACTTCGGAAGCTGGCTGCGCCGCCACGGCCAGTCCCCCCGCGCGGTACGCGCGCTGTGGGACCTGGTGGGCGTGGCCACCCTCAACGCCCGCGCACCGGACGTCTCGCTCGGGCTGGCCGCGATGGTCATCGGCACCGGCCTGCTCAGCGACCCCGGCGCGGCCGACATCGGCTGGTCCCGCGTCCCGCTGGGGCACCTGCACGACACGCTCGCCGCCGCCGTACTGGAGAGGGCGGGCGTGCGCGTGGTCCGGCAGGGCCGGGTCCGGGAGCTGACCCGGGAGCCGGACGGCGCCTGGCGGGTCGCGGTGGACACCGGCAAGCGGCGTTCGGCGGAGGGCGACCGGACCGGCCGGGCCGGGGAGACGCTGCGGGCCGGCACGGTCGTCCTGGCCGTCCCCCAGCGCGAGGCGCACCGGCTGCTGCCCGAGGGCGCCGTGGAGGAACCGGAGCGGCTGCTGCGTATCGGTGACGCGCCGATCCTCAACGTCCACGTGGTCTACGACCGCAAGGTGCTCCACCGTCCCTTCCTCGCCGCGCTCGGCACCCCCGTGCAGTGGGTCTTCGACCGCACCGCCGCCTCCGGGCTGCGCACCGCTCCGGGAGGGGCCGCGAGCCAGTACGTCGCGGTGTCCCAGTCCGCCGCGCAGGACGAGATCGACCTGCCGGTCGCCGTGCTGCGCGAGCGCTACCTTCCCGAACTGGCCCGCTTGATGCCCGCCGCGCGCGGCGCGAAGGTGCGCGACTTCTTCGTCACGCGGGAGCGCGCCGCCACCTTCGCCCCCGTACCCGGGGTCGGACGCCTGCGCCCCGCCGCCCGCACCGGTGCGCCGGGGCTGTGGCTGGCCGGGGCGTGGACCGCCACCGGCTGGCCCGCGACGATGGAGGGCGCCGTGCGCAGCGGGCTGACCGCCGCCCGGGAAGCGCTGACCGCACTCGGCCGCCCCCACGACGACATCTTCCAGGAGGCGGCGTGAGCACGACACCGAACGCAGAGGAGACCCCGTGACCCCGGCGACCCCGAGGCCCCTGACGGACACAGCCGTCGACACCGCGAGCGTCATCGAGCTGCTGGAGCGCGGCCGCGCCCTCGCCACGCCGATGCTGCGCGCCGCCGTGGCGCGGCTCGCACCGCCGATGGACTCCGTCGCCGCCTACCACTTCGGCTGGACCGACGCCCAGGGCAACCCGGCCCGCGGCGACGGGGGCAAGGCGGTGCGCCCGGCGCTGGCCCTGCTGTCGGCCGAGGTCGCGGGCGCCGAGCCCGCCACCGGCGTCCCCGGGGCGGTGGCCGTGGAACTGGTCCACAACTTCTCCCTGCTCCACGACGACCTGATGGACGGCGACGAGCAGCGCCGCCACCGCGACACCGTGTGGAAGGTCCACGGCCCGGCGCAGGCCATCCTCGTCGGCGACGCCCTGTTCGCGCTGGCCGGCGAGGTGCTGCTGGAACTGGGCACCGCCGAGGCCGCGCGTGCCACCCGCCGCCTGACCCTGGCCACCCGCAGGCTCATCGACGGGCAGGCGCAGGACATCTCCTACGAGCACCGGGAGAAGGTCACCGTCGCCGAGTGCCTGGAGATGGAGGGCAACAAGACCGGTGCGCTGCTGGCCTGCGCCACCTCCATCGGCGCGGTCCTCGGCGGGGCCGACGAGGCCACCGCCGACGCCCTCGAGGCGTACGGCCACCACCTTGGCCTGGCATTCCAGGCCGTCGACGACCTGCTGGGCGTCTGGGGTGATCCGGCGGCGACCGGAAAGCTGCCCTGGAGCGACCTGCGGCAGCGCAAGAAGTCCCTGCCGGTGGTCGCGGCCCTGGCCGCGGGCGGCCCGGCCGCCGACCGGCTCGGAGAACTGCTGGCCGCGGACGCCACCAAGAGCCAGCGGGAGTTCGAGGACTTCGACGAGGAGGAGTTCGCGACCCGCGCCGGGCTGATCGAGGAGGCCGGCGGCCGTGAGTGGACCTCCCAGGAGGCCCGCCGCCGGCATGCCACCGCCCTCGCCGCACTGGACGGCGTGGACATGCCGAGCCGGGTGCGCGAGCAGTTCACCGCCCTCGCCGACTTCGTCGTCGTCCGCGAGGGCTGACCCGGCCCGCAGCACCGGCGGGGCGGCCGGGATCCGGACCCACCCACGGCCCCCGGCGGTCAGAGCTCCAGCAGACGGCCGCGCAGCCGCTCGCGCAGGCCGGGGGTGAGGCCGAGCCCTTCGGAGAGATAGGGCTCCACCCCGCCCCAGGTGTCGGTGATGGTGTCGAACGCCGCGTGCAGATAGGCGGGGCGGACCTCGAAGAGGGGCGCGATCAGCTCTCTGACCTCGGGCGACATCCCGCCGCCCGCGTCGGGGGAGCGGTGGATCCGGTAGCGGCGGTGCGGGGCGTTGGACTCCAGGTAGTCCGACTCGATCGCGTCCCGCTCCACGTCCAGCGCCAGCAGCGTCACCGCGATCGACAGTCCGGCCCGGTCCTTGCCCGCCGCACAGTGCATCAGGGCGGGCACGCTCTCCTCGGCCAGCTCCCGCAGCAGCCGGCCGTGCTCGGCGGTGCGCCGCCGGACCATCAGCCGGTACGAGGCCACCATCCGGGCCTCGGCCTGTCCGTCGCCGAGCAGGGACCGCAGCAGCGGCAGGTCGCCCTCGCGCACCATCGTCCAGAACTCGGCGCCCTCGGCCGGGTCCGACAGCGGGATGTTCACGTTCCGCACGCCCGGCAGCTCCACGTCCGGGCCCTCCAGAGCCTGGTCGGCGGAGTTGCGGAAGTCGAAGACCGTGTGCAGGCCGAGCCGGGAGAGGAAGACCGTGTCCTCCTCGGTGGCGTGCGCCAGGTGCCCGCTGCGGTAGAGCGCGCCCCGGCGCACCCGCCGGCCGTCGGCGGTCGGCAGACCGCCGACGTCGCGGAAGTTGCGCACCCCCGTCAGCGTGGGCTCCACGGTTTCCGATGTCATGGACACTCCTTGCTTCGGCCTTCCTTCGGCCGTGCTCCGGTTTTCCTCCGGGCGTCCGGGGCGGCGGAGCCGGTACCCCACCCGCCGCACAGCCCCACGCCGGCCACTGCGACCCTACGGCATGGGGGCGGGGAAGGGATGGGCTTGCGCGAGGACTGGGCGGAGGTACGGGGGACCGGCGGTGGAGGTGGACGCGGGGACGTACCGTGATGGCGACGAGCGCTCCCGCGGTCTCGTCCGGCCCCGGTGACACCTGTGTCCTCCGGTCCGGGAAACCGGCCGGCCGTGGGCCGACATCGAGTCGCACGGCGGCGACGCCTTCGTGTCCGCAGGCCCCTCCAGGCCGGCCTACCACGGCGTCCCACGCGTCCGTCCGGGCACCGCGTGGCCCGGGACCGGACTGCGGGAACGGCCTGAGGTGACGGTCCGGGCACGGTAACTCACCCCTGGCGAACGAGAGTTATGATCGTGTCGCCCTTCCTCACGGGGCGCGGCGATGTTCTCACTCGTCGGGGGCCGCCGAGGGGGGTGACCACGTCGGCACACCCACGCCCCCGCCGGGTGACGGTCAGCGTCGCGGCGGCGCCACGAGAGCCGGTGAGCGCACCGGCCCGCCGAGACGACCTCAATGTTCCGAGGACCGCGATGCCCGAGCCCCCGAGCCGCGCCGGCCGCCGCGGGCCCCGGGGACGGCGGGGGAGCCCGCGGCCGGGCGGACTCCCGGCCTGACGGCCGCCTTCCGCCGGGGCGCCGGCCTCGCGGAGGGAACCGACGACAGCACCACCAGCCGGCCCGGTCAGTCCCGCGCACGGCTCTCACCCCCCAAGGAGAAGAACGCGATCATGGTGAGCGATGCCCCCGTCGGCCGGACGACCGACCTGTCCTTGCTGCTGACCGGTCTCGTCCAGCGCGTCCCGCACACCCGCGGTGCCCTGCTGCTGTCCTCCGACGGCCTGGTGAAGGCCGCTCACGGCCTGGACACCGACACCGCCGACCACCTGGCGGCGCTGGCCTCGGGACTGTACTCGCTGGCCCGCAGAGCCGGCATCCGCTTCGGCAGCGGCGGAGGGGCGCGGCAGGTGGTCGTCGAACTCGACACCGCGCTGCTGTTCGTCTCGGCCGCGGGATCCGGCGTGTGTCTGGCCGTCCTCGCCGGGAGCGAGGCGGACGCGGCCGTCCTCGGAGACGAGATGGCGAAGCTGGTCAAGAGCGTTCGCCCGTATCCGGCCGCACCGGCGCGGCACTGACGGACGCCGGAACCCGAGGAGAACCCGTGGCCGGACGGCCCGACGTACCGGCTGCGCGGCGGGCGGAAAGGTCCCGTTAGACGGGAGCGTGGGCGGGGAAGGGGCCTTTCCGACCCGCCGACACCGAGGAGCGAGACGACGTGACGCTGCGAGCGGACGCCACCCGGGCCCAGGACGGACTGCCCGTCGCCACCTACACCTGGCTCCCGGCGGAGGGAAGCCCCCGCGCGCTGGTGCAGATAGCGCACGGCGCGGCCGAACACGCCCTGCGTTACGACCGGTTCGCCCGTTTCCTGGCCGGGCACGGCTACGCGGTCGTCGCCTCCGACCACCGCGGCCACGGTGCCACCGCCGAACACACCGGCGGGTACGGAGTGGTGGGGGAGAGCGGGTGGCGGGCCGTGGTGGAGGACCTGAAGACGGTCGGCGACCGGCTGCGCGCGGAGCTGCCCGGTGCGCCCCACGTCCTGCTCGGGCACAGCATGGGCTCCCAGCTCGCCCGCGACTTCGCCCAGGAGCACGGCGGCGGACTGGCCGGGCTCATCCTGTCGGGCACCTTCCGCTCGCTGCCCGGCGCGGAGCCGCAGGCGGCGGTGGAGCGGCTGCGGGAGGAGACCGACCGCGGCGGCCGCGCCGCGCTCTCGGACTTCGTACCCGCCCTCTTCGGCTCCTTCAACGACCCCTACGAACACCGCACCGGGTTCGAGTGGCTCTCCCGTGACGGGGCCGAGGTGGACCGGTACGTCGCCGACGAGCGGTGCGGTTTCCCCTTCAGCGCCGGACTGGCGCTGGACTGGGTTCTGGGGGTGCGCAAGACCAACGACCCGCGGCAGCTCGACCGCGTTCCGCGGGACCTGCCGGTGCACATCGCGGTCGGCGACCAGGACCCCTGCCACCAGGGCATGACGCTGGTGTACGAACTCCTGGAGGACTTCCGCTACCTGGGCCTGCGCGATCTGACCTGGCGGGCCTACGGGGGCGCCCGGCACGAGATCCTCAACGAGACCAACCGCGACGAGGTCCAGGCGGACTTGCTGGCCTGGCTCGACGGTCGCGTGTGAAGCGGCGCGCGGGGCGGGGGCACGCGACCGGCCCCGCGC
>NZ_JBXUOY010000184.1:0-10919 GCF_057196705.1 Streptomyces sp. ATLC9
GCGATCGAGGACGTGGGGCGGGCCGCGACCGGGGCCCGGCTCTGCCCCGTCCGGCACGCCGGCCGCCCTGCCCCGGCGGTCCGGCGCACCGGACGGGAAACGGTGTCAGCCCGCGGCGCACTCCTGTCCGCCGAGGCTGACGCGAGTGCCGTCCTGGGCGGCACCCCCGCTGGTCTGGAAACCGAAGGAGACCGTCCCGCCGGCCGGGACCGTGCCGTTGTAGGCGGCGTTGGTGACGGTGACGGTGCTGCCGCTCTGCGAGAAGCCGCCGTTCCAGCCGTTGGCCAGGCGCACACCGGCCGGCAGGTCGAACCGCGCGCGCCAGCCGCTCAGGGCCTGTCCGGTGCGGATGGTCACGGAGACGACCGAGCCGGTGTCCCAGCGGTTGGCGACGGTGAAGACGGCGGAGCAGTCGCCCGTGGGCGGATCGGGGTCGCCCGGGTCTCCGCCCGCCGCGATGAAGGCGTCGCGCAGCGCGTCGTAGGCCGGCTTGGGCCGGTAGTCGTCGTCCCAGGGGCAGGCGGCGCCCTCCCCCGGGAAGACGTCCGGCACCCAGGAGTCCCGGTCGCTGACGCCCCAGACGGTGATGCCGGAGCACCGGGAGACCGCCAGGCAGGCGTCGGCCACCGCGCGGTAGTCGCGGGCCTGCTGCTGGAGCTTGGAGCTGTCGGACGGCATCCGCATCCGGATGTCCAGCTCGGTGACCGCGACCTCCAGGCCCAGGTCGGCGAAGCGCTGGAGGTTCTGGCGGATCGCCTGGCCGTTGACGTTGCCGACGGTGAGGTGGTTCTGGAACCCGACGCCGTCGATCGGCACGCCCTGCGCCAGCAGGTCCCTGACCAGCCGGTACAGGCCGTCGCTCTTGGCGTTGGCCGTCTCGGTGTTGTAGTCGTTGATGAACAGCTTGGCGTTCGGGTCCGCGGCGCGGGCGGCCCGGAAGGAGTCCGCGATGTAGGAGGCGCCGAGCTGCCGGTAGAACTTGCTCTGCCGCAGCGAGCCGTCCTCGTTGAACGCCTCGTTGACCACGTCCCAGCGCTGGACCTTGCCGCGGTAGCGGCCGGCCTGGGTGGTGACGTGGCCGGTCATGATCTGGCGCAGCTCGCTGTCGGAGAACGACCCGTTCTGCAGCCAGCCGGGCATCTGGCTGTGCCAGACCAGGGTGTGGCCGTAGACGAGCTGGTCGTTGTCCTGGGCGAACCGCACCAGGCGGTCGCCCCCGGCCCAGTTGAACTGGCCGCGCTGGGGCTCGACCGCGCCCCACTTCATGGCGTTCTCGGCGGTGACGCTGTCGAACTCGGTGCTGACGATGCCGCTGTAGGTCCCGTTGCTCAGCAGGCCGTCGTTGACCGCCGTGCCGATGAAACGGCCGGTGGACTCGGCGACCTCGCGCAGGGAGGGGTCGGCCGCCTGGCTCGGAGCGCTGAACCCGAAGGTCAGAGCCGCCGCGGCGGCGGAGGCGGCTACGGCCGCCCGGGCTAAACGACGTACGGTGCGTACACGGTGCTGCCTCATGCTGGGGGTCCCTCTCTCGACGCCCCGGAACTCTTTCCGGAAGACTGTTGGAAGGTTTCGAGGGTGCGCCGGGAACGGTAGAGCCGATGGGGACGCCCGTCAACGGTGTGCGCGTATGGAGGAGAAAGCATGGGAGACGGCATGACGGACGGCGCGGTCGCCGCGGCCGGCGAAGCCGCGGAGCGGAGGATGGCACCCAAGGTGGAGCAGAAGGTCACGATCACGGCGATCGCCCAGGAGGCGGGGGTCTCGGTCCCCACCGTCTCGCGCGTGGTCAACGGCCGCTCGGACGTCGCGCCCGCGACCCGGGCCAGGGTCGAGGAGCTGCTGCGGCAGTACGGCTACCGCCGCCGCACGGCCTCCTCCGGCGACCGGCCGGCCCTGATCGACCTGGTCTTCAACGATCTCGACAGCCCCTGGGCGGTGGAGATCATCCGCGGCGTGGAGGAGACCACGCACGAGGTCGGCTTCGGCACGGTGGTCTCGGCGATCCACGACCGCGCGGGCTCGGCCCGGCAGTGGATGCGCAACCTGCGGGCCCGCGCCTCCGGCGGCGTGATCCTGGTGACCTCGGTCCTGGAGCCGGTCCTCCACGAGGAGCTGCACCGCCTGGGCGTGCCGCTGGTCGTGGTGGACCCCTCCGGCTCCCCGGCCCTGGACGCGCCGACGGTGGGCGCCACCAACTGGGCCGGCGGCATGTCCGCCACCGAGCACCTGCTGGAACTGGGCCACCGCCGCATCGGCTTCATCGCCGGGCCGCCGAGACTGCTGTGCAGCCGCGCCCGCCTGGACGGCTACCGCGCCGCGCTGGAGGCCGCCGGCGTCGGAGTGGACGACCGGCTGATGGTGCCGGGCGACTTCTACCACGAGTCCGGCTTCAACGGATGCGACCGGCTGATGGACCTGGACGAGCCGCCCACCGCCCTGTTCGCGGCCAGCGACCAGATGGCGCTGGGCGCGATCGAGGCGCTGCGGCGGCGCGGGGCGCGGGTGCCGGAGGACGTCAGCATCGTCGGGTTCGACGACCTTCCGGAAGTCCGCTGGTCGGCTCCGCCCCTGACGACGGTACGCCAGCCGCTGGTGGAGATGGGCAAGGTCGCGGCCCGCACCGTACTGCGTCAGGCCAGGGGCGAGGAAATCGACTCCCCTCGGGTCGAACTCGCCACTGAGCTGGTCGTTCGCGCCAGCACGGCACCACTGCGGGACTGACCCGGGCAGCGGGCCGGACAACCCCGCACAACGGGCGCATCACGCCGCCGGGCCACAGGACCCCTTTTTTGTCAGACCTGTTGACACCGCTGGGACGCGTACGTACTTTCCCACCACCACTACCGATAATTTTCGGATTCCTTCCGGAAGGTACGCGATGCGAACAGCAGTACAGGGCCCGGCCGTGAGAGGCCGCAAGGGACTCGGACGGCGCCACGCCGCCAAGCTGACGGCAGCGGCTCTGGCAGCCACCATGCTCACCGCCTGCGGCAGCGGCGGCCCGGGCGAGGAGAAGGCCGGCGGCACCCTGGAGGTGTGGGTCTACCAGGACGCCTCGACCAAGGTGCAGCGCGAGGCGGTCGAGCGGTTCAACAAGACCTCCGACGTCAAGGCCGAACTCGTCGAGGTGCCCGGCGAGGGCTACCAGGACAAGATGCGCGGCGCGATGGGCACGCCCAACGCGCCGGACGTCTTCTTCAACTGGGGCGGCGGCAGCATCAGCGATTTCGTCGAGAAGGACATGCTGGTCGACCTCACGTCCGAGATCCAGGAGGACGACAGGCTCAAGGACGCGTTCCTGCCCTCGATCCTCAACGCGGGCAAGGTGGACGACAAGGTCTACGGCGTCCCGATGCGGGGCATGCAGCCGGTGGTCCTGTTCTACAACAAGAACGTCTTCGAGGAGGCCGGCGTCCAGCCGCCCGAGTCCTGGGACGACCTGCTGGACCTGGTCGACACCTTCAAGAAGGAGGGCGTCACCCCCTTCGCGCTCGCGGGCACCGACGCCTGGACCGAGCTGATGTGGGTCGAGTACCTGCTGGACCGCACCGGCGGCGCCGAGGTCTTCCAGCGCGTCCAGGACGGCGACTCCTCGGCCTGGGGCGACCCGGCCGTGCTGAAGACCGCCGAGACCATCCGCGACCTGGTGGACCGCGGGGCGTTCGGCAAGAACTACGCCTCGGTCAACTACACCGCCGACGGCGCCTCCACGCTCTTCGCCAAGGGCAGGGCCGCCATGCATCTGATGGGCAGCTGGGAGTACTCCAACCAGCAGGCCAACCAGAAGGAGTTCGCCGACAAGGGCCTGGGCTGGACCACCTTCCCCGCCCTCCCCGACGGCGAGGGCGACCCCAGGAACGTCGTGGGCAACCCCACCAACTTCTGGTCGGTCAACTCCGAGCTGAGGGGCGCCGAGCGCGAGGCCGCCCTGGAGTTCGTCAAGACCGCCGCCGAGGAGTGGTACGCCGAGTCCCTGGTGGACAACGGCGACGTGCCCACCAACTCCGGCTCCGAGGACATGCTCACCGGGCACCCCGCCCCCGACTACGCCCTCTTCCAGTACGACCTGGTGCGCGGCGCCCCGGACTTCACCCTCTCCTGGGACCAGGCCCTGCCGGCGCGGCAGGCCAGCCCGATGCTCACCAACATCCAGAAGCTCTTCAACAAGCAGCTCGGCCCCGAAGAGTTCGTCGACGCCATGAAGGCCCTGAAGTGAAGCAAGCACCAACCGCGTCGCCGCGCGTGGGCCGCCCGGGCATCGCCTGGGCGGTCCCCGGCGTGCTGTTCTTCATCCTGTTCGCCGTCGGCCCGATGGTGCTGGTCGGCTATCTGTCCTTCACCGACTGGGACGGGCTGGGCGACTTCCCCTCGATCAGCGGCACGGGCAACTGGGAACGGCTGTTCAACGACCCCACCATGCGGCAGGCCGTGTGGCTGAGCATCCTGCTCACCGGCGTGAGCTGGCTGATCCAGACGCCCGTCGCCCTGCTGCTGGGCGTGTGGTCGGCCGGCCGGCAGAAGAACCGGGCCGTCCTCAGCGCGATCTTCTTCCTGCCGCTACTGGCCTCCTCGGTGGCGCTGGCGCTGCTGTGGAAGTCGCTGCTGGACCCCAACTTCGGCCTGGTCTCCGACATCGGCCCATGGCTGGGGATCGAGGACGGCAACCTGCTCGGCACCGGTGACGGCGCCTTCGCCGCCGTCGCCTTCGTCGCCGCCTGGCAGTTCATCCCGTTCCACACCCTGCTCTACCAGGGCGGCGCCCGGCAGATCCCCAAGTCCTTCTACGAGGCCGCCTCCATCGACGGGGCGAGCACCGTGCGGCAGTTCTTCTCCATCACCCTGCCGCAGCTGCGCAACACCATCATCACCTCCTCGGTGCTGATGGTCGTCGGCGCGCTGACCTTCTTCGACACCGTCCTCATCCTGACCGAGGGCGGGCCGGGAACGGACACCACGATCGTGCCCTACCTGATGTACGAGACCGGCTTCCAGGCGTACGACATGGGCTACGCCAGCGCCGTCGCCACCACCCTGGTGATCGTCGCCACCGCCATCTCGCTGCTGATGGTCCGGGCGACCGGCTTCAGCAAGATGCGCAGCACCCGGGAGGGGATGTGAGGACCGACGTCCGGCCGGAGCACCGGCCCTCCCCCACCGCCGAACGGGCCGAGACGCCCCGGGCGCGCAACGACCGGGGCCTGCTCGGCAGGCTGCGCCGCGTCCGCAAGTGGAACGTGCCGGCGGGCATCGCCTCCGTCGTCTGGCTGGTCGTCGTCGGCCTGCCGCTGTACGTCCTGATCCTCACCACGCTGCGGGACCGCGACTCCTACTTCGACGAGGGCGCGCTCAGCCTGCCCGGCGACCTCACGCTCGACAACTACCGCACGGTGCTGGAGAGCGACTTCCTCACCTATCTGCTCAACACCGCGGTCGTCACGGTCGCCACCGCGGCGATCGTCATCGTGCTCTCGGTGGGCATCGGCTACACCGTGGTGCGCACCCTCAGCCGGACCTCGCAGCGGATCTTCCAGTTCTTCCTGCTGGGCCTGGCCATCCCCGCCCAGGCGGTGATCATCCCGATCTACCTGCTGATCACCGAGATGCGGCTGTACGACAGCCTGCTGGCGATCATCCTGCCCGTCTCCGCGTTCTGCCTGCCGGTGTGCGTACTGATCCTGTCCTCCACGATGCGTGACATCGAGGAGGAGATGTACGAGTCGATGGCCCTGGAGGGAGCGAGTCAGACCCGCGTCCTGCTCCAGCTCGTCGTGCCCCTGTCCCGGGGCGGGATCTCCACCGTCGGCGTCTACGCGGCGCTGCAGGCCTGGAACAACTTCCTCTTCCCGCTGATCCTCACCCAGTCGCGCGAGAGCCGGGTCCTCACCCTCGGCCTCTACGACTACGTCGGCCAGTTCCGGGTGGACATCCCCGCGCTGCTCGCCGCGGTCGTGCTGTCGATCGTGCCGATCTTCGTCGTGTACCTCTTCGCGCGCCGTCAGCTCATCAACGGCCTCATGGGCGCCGGCGGGCGCTGAGTCCCACCGGGACGCGCGAGACACGCTGACGCCTGACAAGGAGCCTCATGCATCACCACCCCTGGCAGGACGCCTCCCGACCCGTCGGGGAGCGCGCCGCCGATCTGCTGTCCCGGATGACCCTGGAGGAGAAGCTCGCACAGCTCTCCAGCGTCTGGCCGGGTTCCGAGTCCGACGGCGAGGACGTCGCCCCGCTCCAGCACGAGGTCTCCGAAACCGTCGACCTGGACGCCCTGCTGCCCCACGGTCTGGGCCAGCTCACCCGGCCCTTCGGCACCGCCCCCGTGGAGCCGGCCGAGGGCGCCCGGGCCCTGGTGGCCTTCCAGACGAAGGTCGCCGCGGCCAACCGCTTCGGCATCCCCGCCCTCGCCCACGAGGAGTGCCTGACCGGCTTCACCGCCTGGCAGGCCACCGTCTTCCCCACCCCGCTGGCCTGGGGGGCGACCTTCGACCCGGCGCTGGTGCGCGAGATGGCCGCGGCCATCGGCGACTCCATGCGCTCGGTCGGCATCCACCAGGGACTCTCGCCGGTCCTGGACGTGGTGCGCGACCCGCGCTGGGGCCGCACCGAGGAATCCATCGGCGAGGACCCCTACCTGGTCGCGACGGTGGCCACCGCCTATGTGGCGGGCCTGGAGTCCACCGGGATCGTCTCCACCCTCAAGCACTTCGCGGGCTACTCAGCCTCCCGGGGCGCCCGCAACCACGGCCCCGTCTCGATCGGCCCGCGCGAGCTGGCCGACGTGATACTGCCGCCGTTCGAGATGGCGCTGCGCGAGGGCGGGGCCCGCTCGGTCATGCACGCCTACAACGACCTCGACGGCGTCCCGGCCGCCGCCCACACCGAGCTCCTCACCGATCTGCTGCGCGAGGAGTGGGGTTTCGACGGCACGCTGGTCTCCGACTACTTCGGCGTCTCCTTCCTGGAGATGGCCCACCGCGTCGCCGACTCCCCCGCCCGCGCCGCCGCCCTGGCGCTGGCCGCGGGTGTGGACGTCGAGCTGCCGGGCCTGCGCTGCTACGGCGAGCCGCTGCTGAAGGCGGTGCGTTCCGGCGAGGTGCCCGAGGAGCTGGTGGACCGCGCGGCGCTGCGGGTGCTGCGGCAGAAGTGCGAGCTGGGCCTGCTCGACCCCGACTGGTCGGCCGCCCCGCCCGCCGCCTCCGCGGACACCGTGGACCTGGACCCGCCCGCGATGCGGGCACTGGCCCGGCGCGTGGCCGAGGAGTCCGTCGTCCTGCTGGACAACTCCGGCGGTGTGCTCCCCCTGCACCCCACCGCCCGCATCGCCGTGGTCGGCCCGTACGCGGACGAGCGGGCCGCCATGCTGGGCTGCTACACCTTCCCCCGGCACGTGGGCGTCGAACATCCCGGGCTGCCCCTCGGCGTGGAGATCCCCACGCTGCTGGACGCCCTGGGCGCCGAACTGCCCGGAGCGGTCCTGACCGGCTCCCCCGCCGACGCCGACATCGTCGTCGCGGCGCTCGGCGACCGCTCCGGCCTCTTCGGCCGGGGCACCTCCGGCGAGGGCTGCGACGCGGCCGACCTCACCCTCCCCGACGACCAGGCCGCGTTCCTGGACGACCTGCTGGAGAGCACCGACAAGCCCGTGGTGCTGGTGCTGCTCACCGGCCGCCCGTACGCGCTCGGCCGGTGGGAGGGCCGGCCGGCCGCCGTCGTGCAGGCGTTCTTCCCCGGCGAGGAGGGCGGACCGGCGGTCGCCGGGGTCCTCACCGGGCGGGTCAACCCCTCCGGGCGGCTCCCGGTCAGCGTGCCGCGCGGCACCGGCGGCCAGCCCTGGACCTACCTCGTGCCGCCGCTGGGCCTCAAGGGCGACGCCAGCAACATCGACCCGACCCCGCTGTACCCCTTCGGGCACGGGCTGTCGTACACCTCCTTCGAGTGGGAGGCCGCGGACACGGACACGGACACGCTGCCCACCGACGGCTCCGCCGAGATCCGCGTCACCGTGCGCAACACCGGCGAGCGGGCCGGCACCGAGGTCGTCCAGCTCTACCTGCACGACCCCGTGGCGCGGGTGGCCCGTCCGGTCGTCCAGCTGGTCGGCTACACCCGGGTGGCGCTGGAGCCGGGGCAGGCGGCCGAGGTCGTCTTCGACTTCCACGCCGACCTGGCCTCGTACACCGTGCGGCCCGGCCGGCGGGTCGTCGAGCCCGGGGCGGTGGAGCTGCGGCTGGCCGCCTCCAGCGCCGATACGCGCCACACCGTGCCGCTGACCCTGACCGGGCCGGAGCGCACCGTCGGCTTCGAACGCCGGATGACCTGCGGGGTGGAGGCCCGCGCCCTGCGGCCCTGATCCGATCGGCTGACCCGGGCCCCCGATCCGGCGCCCGCCCCGCCCCCGGCGGGCGCCGACCTCCTCGCCCCGGCGTCCCGTCCGGCCTACGCTGTGCCGCGCGAAGGAGAAGATCGCGCCGTCACCGTGGAGAGCGGCGGGCGCCGAGGTGAGGAGCTGTGACACCGATGGGCTGGACGGTACGGGACATCCCCCGCCTGGACGAGCACACGGCCGTGGTGACCGGTGCCAACAGCGGCCTGGGCTACGTGACCGCACGCGAACTGGCCCGGCGCGGCGCGCGAGTGGTACTCGCCTGCCGCGACCGGGGGCGCGGGCAGGAGGCCCTGGAGCGGCTGCGGGCCGAGGCGCCCGGAGCGAGCGCCGAGGTGTGGGCACTGGACCTGGCCGATCTGGCGTCCGTGCGCGCCTTCGCCGAAGCACTCCCCTTCGACCGGCTGGACCTGCTGGTCAACAACGCGGGGCTGATGGCGGTCCCGTTCTCCAGGACCGCCGACGGCTTCGAGACGCAGTTCGGCGTGAACCACCTGGGCCACTTCGCGCTGACGGGACTGCTGCTGGAGCGGCTGCTGGCCGCCCCCGCCGCCCGGGTGGTGACCGTCTCCAGCATGATGCACCTGCTGTCGGACGTCGATCCGCACGATCCGGCGAGCGGTGTGCGGTACAACCCGTGGACGGCCTACGCCCGCTCCAAGAGCGCGAACCTGCTGTTCACCCACGAACTGGCCCGCCGCACCGTCGAGCACCGCCTGCTGGCCGCCGCCGCCCACCCCGGCTGGTCGGCGACCGAACTCCAGGGCAAGGGCCCGCGGCTGGCCGGAAACCGCGCCATGGAGCGCGGTGCGCACCTGCTCAACCGGCTGGTCGCCTCCTCCCCGGAGCTGGGCGCGGCCCCCACCCTGTACGCCGCCACCGCCCCCGGTGTACTCCCGGACTCCTTCACCGGCCCGCGCGCGCTGGGCCTGCGCGGCGCGCCCGGTCCGTCGCCGCGCGCCCGCCGCACCCGCGACGACGACGCCTCCGCACGGCTGTGGGAGACCTCCGAACGGCTCACCGGCGTGCGCTACGGCCTCCCCGCACGCTGAGCCACGCGGCCGGCGCGGCGACCGGTGTTGGGGCAACCGGCCGCCCCACGCGGCCGCTTGTTCATGCCCTGTCAAATCAGGCCCCCTACCGTTCCACGTCGTTCGCCCCCGCGCCCGACCGGCCGCGGGGCCAGACGACTTCGGTGGAGCAACCATGGAACGTCGCAACTTCCTGCGCGGAGCCGTACTCACCGGATCGGTGGCCGCCTTCGGCGGCTCCCTGTGGCGCGGAGCCTCCCACGCCGCGCCCGCCCAGCCCGGCACCGGGCCCTACGGGGCCCTGCAGTCGGCCGATGCCAACGGCATCCGGCTGCCCCAGGGGTTCACCAGCCGGGTGATCGCCCGCTCCGGGCAGAGGGTGCCCGGCACCTCCTACACCTGGCACAACGCCCCCGACGGCGGCGCCTGCTACGCCGACGGCGGGGGATGGATCTACGTCTCCAACTCCGAGATCAACCCCGGCGGCGGCGCGAGCGCCGTCCGCTTCGACGCCTCCGGCGCGATCACCGGCGCCCACCGCATCCTGTCCGGCACCCGGCAGAACTGCGCGGGCGGGGCGACCCCGTGGAACACCTGGCTGTCGTGCGAGGAGGTCGACCGGGGCTACGTCTACGAGACCGACCCGTGGGGGGTGACACCCGCCGTGCGCCGCTCCGCCATGGGCCGCTTCAAGCACGAGGCCGCCGCCGCCGACCCGGTGCGCAAGGTGATCTACCTGACCGAGGACGTCTTTGACGGCTGCCTGTACCGCTTCCGCCCCACCACCTGGGGCGACCTGTCCTCGGGGACGCTGGAGGTGATGACGGGCGGCTCCGGCACCTCCGGCTCCATCGGCTGGGCCCGCGTCCCCGATCCGTCGGCATCCTCCACCGCCACCCGCCACCAGGTATCGGCGGCCAAGCACTTCAACGGCGGCGAGGGCTGCCACTACGCCGACGGCACCTGCTGGTTCACCACCAAGGGCGACGGCCGGGTATGGCAGCTCAACGCGGCGGGCGACACGATCGAGCTGGCCTACGACGACTCCCTGGTCTCCGGCACCGCTCCGCTGACGGGTGTGGACAACGTCACCGCCTCGTCCTCCGGCGACCTCTTCGTCGCCGAGGACGGCGGCAACATGGAGATCTGCGTGATCACCCCGGACGACGTGGTCGCGCCGTTCCTGCGGATCGGCGGCCAGTCCTCCTCGGAGATCACCGGCCCGGCCTTCTCCCCCGACGGCTCCCGGCTGTACTTCTCCAGCCAGCGCGGCACCAGCGGCAGCAGCTCGGGCGGCATCACCTACGAGGTGCGCGGCCCGTTCCGCTCCTGAGCCCGGGCCCGGGTGCGGCGGGTACGTACGGGGTGGTCTCCGGCCGGGCCCGGGCTTCCGGCCGTACGCCATGCCGCCGGGACCGGCGTGGGCGGCCCCCGGGGGGGGGGGGGGGGGGCCCGCGGGGGGCGCTGACCCCGGGGGGGCGGGGCGCCGGCGCGGGTGGGTCGGC
>NZ_JBXUOY010000185.1:0-10773 GCF_057196705.1 Streptomyces sp. ATLC9
GGCCGGCGAGGGCCGCGGCCACCGCGGCGGCGAGCCCCGCCAGGGCCGCCGCGACGGCGAGGAGCGTCCAGCCGGCGCCGGGTTCGGCCGTGTGCAGCAACCGCGCCAGGACGCCGCGCAGCGACTGGTTGGCGGTGTCCTCGACCCGGCCGACGCGCTCGGGCGAGAAGACCGCCTCGGTCCAGAAGTTCCGGGAGTCCCGCGGCAGCACCAGCACCGCCAGTACGACCGTTCCGGTGAACGCGCCCGAGGCGACGGCGGCCCGGCGCAGCCAGTGGTTCCACAGCCGTGCCGGGCCGCCGGCGAGCCGCCTCCGCCGCCAGGCCAGCGTCAGCCCGCACAGGGCCAGGAACACCGCGAACAGGGCGGGGGTCAGTTTGATCCCGGCGGCGACCCCGATGCCGGCACCGGCCCAGCGGTGGCCCGCGCGCCGGGACAGGTCCCACAGCACCAGCACCGCCAGCAGCAGGTTGATCTGGCCGTACCGCAGCGTCGTCCACACCGGCTCGCACCAGACGGCGACCGCCGACAGCGCCAGGGCGGCGGCCGGGCGCGGCAGGTTCAGCGGACGTCCGGTCAGCCGCAGCGACAGGTGGACCAGGGCGACCAGCAGGACGAGGTTCGCCCCGGTCGCCATCAGCCGCATGGTGGGTACGTCGACGAGGGTCAGGGGTATGAACAGCAGAGCGGCGAACGGCGGGTAGGTCATGGGCAGTTCGGCGTGCGTGGCACGCATCGCGTAGAGGTCGCCGCCGGTGCGGGCCGTCCAGCCCTCGGCACGGTAGACCATCAGGTCGATCATGGAGACGTCCGCCGCGTTCTGCGCCGTCAGGAAGGCGGTGAAGGAGACCAGGCAGCACACGGCCGCGAGCAGCGTGGACCGCTTCAGCAGGTACGCCCGAGCCACGGGGAACCGGCGGTCGGCGGTCAACTGCAGCGTACTCACGGGCGGCTCCGGGTCCTGGCTGTGACGGTCGTCGGGGCGGGCGGGGCGGGCGGGATCCTCCACGGCCGGCCGTGTGCGTGGACGTGCGCGCGGGCGCGGCCGGTTGCCCGGACGCGGCGGGGAAGCGCGTACGGGCGTGGAGGTTACGACAGTACCCGGGCGGCCGTGACCTACCCGTTATGGGATTTGGCGAAGGGAGCTCCGGGGCGTGTACAGTAGGCACCGCCGCCGCGGGGACGCGGCGGGCGACAAGGGGCTATAGCTCAGTTGGTAGAGCGCTTGCATGGCATGCAAGAGGTCAGGAGTTCAATTCTCCTTAGCTCCACAGTGGTGAGAGAACGGGCCGCCCGGACGGGCGGCCCGTTCCCGTCCGTCCGGGGTCCGGACGGACGCCGGGGCCGGAGCGGCCTTGCGGTACCCTGACGACATGCGTGCCGTACGCCTTCTGCTTAGCGGGCCGCGCTGAACCAGCGCCGACCCTCCGGTCCCGGTTCCGGTGAGGTCGGAACCAGCGCGGCATCCCCTCCTGTGTGAGGGGTCTTTTCGTTTACGGGCCGTGAGCCCTCCGCGGGCAGACGACGACCGATGGAGCTTAGAGGACGATGAGCGAGACCACCGCCGCCGCGGAGACCGCGGCCCCCCATCGCTACACGGCCGCGCTGGCCGCGGAGATCGAGGCGCGCTGGCAGGACTTCTGGGACGAGCGCGGCGTGTACGAGGCCCCCAATCCCGGCGGGGACCTGGCCGGCGATCCGGAGACCGTTGCCCGCCCCAAGCGCTTCATCATGGACATGTTCCCGTACCCCTCGGGCGCGGGCCTGCACGTCGGGCATCCGCTGGGCTACATCGCCACGGACGTCACCGCGCGCTATCTGCGCATGACCGGCCACAACGTGCTGCACACCCTGGGCTTCGACGCCTTCGGCCTGCCCGCCGAGCAGTACGCCGTGCAGACCGGCACCCACCCGCGGGTGTCCACCGAGGCCAACATCAGGAACATGAAGGCCCAACTGCGGCGGCTGGGCCTGGGCCACGACCAGCGCCGGTCCTTCGCCACGATCGACCCGGACTACTACAAGTGGACCCAGTGGATCTTCCTGCAGATCTTCAACTCCTGGTACGACGAGGAGGCCGACCGGGCCCGGCCGATCTCCGAACTGGTCGGGCAGTTCGAGGCCGGCGCCCGCCCCACCCCGGACGGCCGGGCCTGGAGCGAGCTGAGCGAGGCCGAGCGGGCCGACGTACTGGGCGGGTACCGCCTGGCGTACGCCTCCGACGCGCCGGTCAACTGGTGCCCCGGCCTGGGCACCGTCCTGGCCAACGAGGAGGTCACCGCCGAGGGCCGCTCCGAGCGCGGCAACTACCCCGTCTTCAAGGCCGAGCTGCGTCAGTGGAACATGCGCATCACCGCCTACGCCGAGCGGCTGCTGCGCGACCTGGACGCGCTGGACTGGCCCGAGGCGATCAAGCTGCAGCAGCGCAACTGGATCGGCCGCAGCGAGGGCGCCCGCATCGAGTTCCCGGTCGATGCCTCCGGCGGCGATGGCTCCGCTGAGCGGATCACCGTCTTCACCACCCGTCAGGACACGCTGTTCGGGGCCATGTACATGGTGCTGGCGCCCGAGCACGAGCTGGTGGACCGGATCGTCCCCGACGCCTGGCCCGAGGGCACCCGGAAGGTGTGGACGGGCGGCCACTCCACGCCGGCCGAGGCGGTCTCGGAGTACCGCAAGCGGGCGGCCGCCAAGTCGGACGTCGAGCGGCAGGCCGAGGCCAGGGAGAAGACCGGTGTCTTCACCGGCGCCTACGCCGTCAACCCGGCGGGCGGCGAGCGGATCCCCGTCTTCATCGCCGACTACGTGCTGATGGGCTACGGCACCGGCGCGATCATGGCCGTCCCCGCGCACGACAGCCGCGACTTCGCCTTCGCCCGGGCCTTCGAGCTGCCGATGCGCTGCGTGGTCGAGCCGACCGACGGCCGCGGCACCGACCCGGCGACCTGGGACGACGCCTTCTCCTCCCACGACGCCGCGATCATCAACTCCACCGGTGTGGAGGTGTCGCTGGACGGTCTGGGCGTGACCGAGGCCAAGGCCCGGGCGACCGAGTGGCTGACCGAGCGCGGCATCGGCGAGGGCACCGTCAACTACCGCCTGCGCGACTGGCTGTTCAGCCGCCAGCGCTACTGGGGCGAGCCGTTCCCGATCGTCTACGACGAGGACGGCGTGGCGCACGCGCTGCCCGAGTCGATGCTGCCGCTGCAACTGCCCGAGGTCGAGGACTACTCCCCGCGCACCTTCGACCCCGACGACGCCGACACCGAGCCCGAGACACCGCTGTCGCGGAACGAGGACTGGGTGAACGTCACCCTGGACCTGGGCGACGGGCGCGGCCCGCGCAGGTTCCGCCGCGAGACCAACACCATGCCCAACTGGGCGGGCTCCTGCTGGTACGAACTGCGCTACCTGGACCCGCACAACGACGAGAAGCTGGTCGACCCGGAGATCGAGCGCTACTGGATGGGCCCGCGCGAGGGGATGCCCACCGGCGGCGTGGACCTGTACGTCGGCGGCGCCGAACACGCCGTGCTGCACCTGCTGTACGCCCGCTTCTGGTCCAAGGTGCTGTACGACCTGGGGCACATCTCCTCGGCCGAGCCGTTCCACAAGCTCTTCAACCAGGGCATGATCCAGGCCTACGTCTACCGCGACTCCCGCGGCATCGCGGTGCCCGCCGCCGAGGTGACCGAGCGCGACGGCGCCTACTGGTACGACGGCGAGAGGGTCGACCGGGCGCTGGGCAAGATGGGCAAGTCCCTGAAGAACGCCGTCACCCCGGACGAGATCTGCGCCGAGTACGGCGCGGACACCCTGCGGCTGTACGAGATGGCGATGGGCCCGCTGGACGTCTCCCGCCCGTGGGACACCCGCGCGGTCGTCGGCCAGTACCGGCTGCTGCAGCGGCTGTGGCGCAACGTCGTCGACGAGGCGACGGGCGAGGTCTCGGTCGTCGACGCCGAGCCGGACGAGGAGACCCTGCGCGTGCTGCACAAGACGGTCGACGGGGTGCGGCAGGACATGGAGGGCCTGCGTTTCAACACCGCCATCGCGAAGATCACCGAGCTGAACAACCACCTCACCCGGCTGCGTGAGGTGCCGCGTGAGGTGGCCGAGCACCTGGTGCTGCTGATCGCGCCGCTGGCCCCGCACATCGCCGAGGAGCTGTGGCGCGGACTGGGCCACGGCACCAGCGTCGTCCACGAGGACCTCCCCGTGGCCGATCCGCGGTACGTGGTGGACGAGACCGTGACCTGCGTCGTGCAGGTGCGGGGCAAGGTCAGGGCCCGGCTGGAGGTCGCCCCGGACGTCTCCGAGGCCGATCTGGAGGCGCGGGCGCTGGCCGAGCCGGCGATCGCCGGCGCGCTGGGCGGAGCGGAAGTCCGCAAGGTGATCGTGCGGGCGCCGAAGCTGGTGAACATCGTTCCGGCCTGACCGTCCGGGCACGTACGCCGTGCGGCGGGGCCGCGGCTCACCGGCCGCGGCTCACCGGCCGCGGCCCCGCCGCCGCGCGTTCAGCCCTCCGTCGCTCCGGGGGCCGGTTCCCCTCCGGCCCCCGGCCGCGGTGCGGCCTCCGGCTCCGAACGCGCCGCCATGGCGAGCAGTTCGGCCAGATGCACGGCCCTCGTACGGGAACGCGTACGGCGCAGCCCCTGCCTCAGCTGGCGCAGGCAGCCGGGATTGACCGCCACCACGTAGTCCACGTCCAGCTTCCGCAGGGCCTCCAGCTTCGGGTCCAGCACGGCCCGGCTGTCGTCCGGCCGCAGCATCGCGTACGTGCCGGCGGCGCCGCAGCAGTCGCCCGCGCCGGGCAGCTCGACGTAGTCGGCCACCGCGGCGACGAGTTCGCGGGGCGGGCGGGTCACACCCAGACCGTTGCGCAGATGGCAGGAGTCCTGGAGGGCCACCCGCGCCCGGCGCCCGCCGACCGTGACCGGGCCCGAGGGCCGGTGGCCGGCGCCCTCCAGGTACTCGCTCAGCTCCCTGACGCGGTCGCGGCCCAGGTGGTGGGCGAGATGGGCGGCGCAGCCCCCGGAGGTGGTCAAGACGGTGCCGGGCAGCCGCTCGCCGAGCGCGCGGGCCATCTCCGCGCCGCCGGCCGAGTCGCCGTTGTGGGCGTGCAGCGCGCCGCAACAGCCCTGCCCCGCGGGGACGGTGACCTCCGGCCGCAGCTCGCGCACGGCGCGTGAGACGGACGGGTACAGCCCGCGCTCGGCGCAGCCCAGCATCAGCGAGACCTGCCGCTCCCGCCCTGCGCGCACGAGGCCGCGGCCGCGGGCGGCACGGCGGTCGCGGGCATGGCGCCGCACCAGCCCCTGCATCCGCAGCAGCCACGGCCGGGACACCGCGGCCATCAGCAGACGGGCGATCAGGGGCCGGGCGCGCCCCCGCCACTGGTGGTCGCGCCACTGCTCCAGCAGCCGCCCGTACTCCACGCCCGCCGGGCAGACCGGCTCGCAGGCCCGGCATCCCAGGCAGAACGACGACTCCTCGGCCAGGGTGGGATCGTCCGGGGCGAGGTCGCCGGACTCCAGCGCCCGCATCAGGGTGATACGGCCGCGCGGGGAGGAGGGCTCCTGGCGGGTGAGGGCGTAGGTGGGGCAGGCGGGCAGGCAGAACCCGCAGGAGATGCAGCGGTCGAGCAGCGCCTTGTCGAAGACGCCCAGACCCTCGCCCCGTCCGGCGGCGGGACCGGGAGAGGACGCCGGACCGGGGTGGCGAGCGGGACGGGGTGCGGAGTCGGTCATCGGTGTTCCTCCGTGGACGCCCCGCCGTCGGGCGGGGAGGGGGTCAGGATCCGAGCTTTCCCGGGTTGAGGATGCCCGCCGGGTCGAAGGCCCTCTTGATGCGGCGCAGCAGTGCGACCTGGTCGTCCCCGATCCGGTCGGCCAGGTAGGGCAGTTTGGCGGCACCCACGCCGTGCTCGCCGGTGATGGTGCCGTCCAGGGCGATGGCGGCCGCGAAGATCTCGGCGAACGCCCGGTGGGCGCGGTCGGCCCCCTCGCCGTCGTCGGGGTCGAGTACGCAGGTGGGGTGGAGGTTGCCGTCCCCGGCGTGTCCGAAGGTGGCGATCCGCAGGCCGTGGCGGTCGGCGATCCCGTCGATGCGGTCCACCATCTCGGCGAGCCTGTGGCGGGGCACGGTGGCGTCCTCCAGGATCGTCAGCGAACCCAGCCGGGAGAGCGCCGGCAGCGAGCAGCGGCGGGCGACGAGCAGGGCGTCGGCACGGGCGACGTCCTCGGCGAGGGTGACCTCCAGGGCTCCGGAGCCCTCGCACACCTCCCCGATGCGTGCGAGGCTGCCCGCCACGGTGCGCCTCGACCCGTCGTCGCCGAAGAGCAGCAGCGCCCCGGCGTCCCGCCGCAGGCCGAGCCCGGCGAACTCCTCGACGGCCGAGACGCACTTGCGGTCCAGGAACTCCAGCGTGGCCGGGACGATCCCGTCGGCGATGACGGCCGCGACCGCCCGGGAGGCGTCGGCGAGGGAGTCGAAGTAGGCGACCCCGGTACCGGTCTCCTCGGGAGCGGGCAGCAGGGCCACGGTGGCCTCGGTGATCACCGCGAGAGTGCCCTCCGAGCCGGTCAGCAGCCGGGTGAGGTCGTAGCCGGCCACGTCCTTCCACAGCCGGCCGCCGGTGCGGACGACCTCCCCGGTGGGCAGGACGGCCTCCAGGCCGAGCACGTGGTTGCGGGTGACGCCGTACTTCAGGCCGCGCAGGCCGCCGGCGCAGGTCGCCACGTTGCCGCCGACGGTGGAGACGGTGCGGCTGCCGGGGTCGGGGGCGTACAGCAGGCCCTCGCGCGCCGCCGCGTCCGCCAGCGCGGCGGTGGTCACCCCGGGCTGGACGCGGGCCAGCAGTTCGGCGGGGCTGACCTCCAGGATCCGGTCCAGCCGGGTGAGCACCATGACGATGCCGCCGCGCAGGGGCACGGTGGCGGCGCACAGGTTGGAGCCCGCGCCGCGCGGTACGACCGGTACGCCCCGCTCGGTGGCGTACCGCAGGATCGCGGCGACCTCCTCGGTGCTGCCGGGCAGCACCACGGCCTGCGGCCGGGCGTGGAACAGGGGGGTGGCGTCGCGGGCGTAGGCGGTCAGCGCTCCGTCGTCGGTCCTGACGTGGCCGCGTCCCACGATGGCGGCCAGGTCCCCGGCCAGATCGCCGGCCGGGCCCCCGGGCGGCTCTTCGGGCAGGCCGCCGGCGGGGTCCGTCTCCGTGTGCGTGTGCATGGTCGCACCACCGTCCAGTCCGACTACGGGCGTGGACCGACGGTAGACCAGCCGGCGGACGGCGGCGAGAAGGCGGGCGGGGAGGGGGACCGGACCGTTCCGGGAGACCGCCGGAACCCCTACGGGGCGGATGCGGGGGCATTTCGGGCCCAACGGAACCCGGCACCGGCCCCGCACGTTTACCCTGGGAGGACGACCGCCTCCTCCGGGCCCGGAGGAGGCGGCACACCGGCCGACGAGGGAGCGGAGCTGTGGAGTTCGTCATCGGTCTGCTGGCCTTCCTCTTCGTGCTCTTCGTCGTCCTCGGCGCGGTCGCCACGGTGAAGACCGTGCGCGCGGTCAGGCGAGGCGTGGAGCGGACGGAGCGGCAGGTGCGCCGCACCGTCGAGGAGACCACGCTCAAGGCCCGCAGCGCCCAGCCGGGCCCGGTGGGCGAACTGGCCCGGGTACGGCTGGAACTGCGCGGCTCCCTGGACAGCACGCGCCGGGCGCTGGAGACCGGAAGCCGGGACGACCCCTCGCTGGGCGAGGCGGCCGGTCTGCTCGACCGGCTCGACGAACACGCCCGCCAGCTCGACGGCGAGCTGCGGCTGCTGATGGAACGTGAGCCCGACCGCGGCCGGATCGCCGCCCGGCTCCCGGACGCGCGTGAACGCGCCGACCGCATCCGCGCCTCCGCCGACTCGCTGCGCTTCGCCGTGCAGGACCGGGCCCGGTACCACGACGAGGACGGACTGCACGCGCTGAGTGAGCAGATCGAGATCGAGGCGGGCGCACTGCGGCACTGGTCGGCTCCCGCCTCGGAGATCCCCGCCCCCGAAACCCCCGCCTCCCAGGCATCCGCCCCCGGAACTCCCGCTTCCGGCGCCCGGGATCCGCGGACACCGGGTATCGAAGGCCCGAAGAGCGCCCCGCACGGGCACACGGCGGACTCCGGCGCCGATTTCACCAGGGAACTCGGCCCGGAGTTCGGCAAGGATCGCCCGCAGAGCGCGTCATGAGCCCCGCACGGCCCACCCGGCTCGTCCACCCCGCCCGCCCGGGCCGCACCGCCGCGGAAGGCCGCTGAACGGTCCGCCGGGCAGTGGGCCGCGATGTCCGGGACCGCGGCGCACCGCTCGCTTCGCCCCGGCGGGGAGGAGCCCGGTAATCTCCGCCCCATGTCCCGCCATGTCGCGATCGTCACTGATTCCACGGCCTACCTGCCGCGGGCGGCGCTGGAACACCACCGCATCGCCTCGGTGCCGCTGACCGTGGTGCTGGGCGACCGGGCTCTGGAGGAGGGCACCGAGCTCTCCGCCCGCTCGCTGGCCGAGGCCCTGCGGAAACGGCGGTCCGTGACCACATCCCGCCCCGGCCCGCAGGTGTTCGCCGAGGCCTACCGCTCCATCGCGCGGGAGCCGGGGGTGGAGGGCATCGTCTCCCTCCACCTGTCGGCCGAGCTCTCCGGCACCTACGACGCGGCCGTGGCCGCCGCGCGCGAGGCGCCCGTACCGGTGCGGGTGGTGGACACCGGCATGGTGGCGATGGCGCTGGGCTTCTGCGCCCTGGCCGCGGCCGAGGCCGCCGAGGCGGGCGGCACGCTGGACGAGACGGTCGCCGCGGCCCGGCAGCGGGCCGAGGGAACCTCCGCGTTCTTCTACGTGGACACCCTGGAGTACCTGCGGCGCGGCGGACGCATCGGCGCGGCCCGGGCCCTGCTGGGCTCGGCCCTGGCGGTGAAACCGCTGCTGGAGCTGGAGGACGGCCGTATCGGCATGCTGGAGAAGGTCCGCACCGCCTCCCGTGCCATCGCCCGTCTGGAGGAGATCGTGGCGGAGCGGGCGGGCGGCGCCGGTGTGGACGTCGCCGTCCACCACCTGTCGGCCGCGGACCGCGCCGAGAAGCTCGCGCAGCGGCTGCGCACCCGGCTGCCGGGGCTTGGGGAACTGCACGTCAGCGAGGTGGGGGCGGTCATCGGCGCGCACACGGGGCCGGGGCTGCTGGGTGTGGTGGTGTCACTCCGGCAGGTGACGGAGTTGTCCACAACCGGCCGGTAGTCCACGGAGAGAAGCCGTGCCCGGACGGGACGGGCGCTCCCGCCTACCGTCGGGCGGCATGAGCACCCCACCACGCCCGCGGCCGCGCACCTCCGCCCCCCGGTCCTCCACCCGCCCGCCTCTGCGCCCCCTGGCGGCGGGCCCCGGCCGCCACCGAGTCCCCGGCGGGGGCACCCCGTACGCGGGGCGGCACGGGCGCCGGCGGGCGTCCCGGCGGACCGCCGAGGCGGCGCCCCTGAGGGCCCGCGCGGGAGCGCTGCTCGGGGAGCTCCCACCGGCCCCCGCCTCGGAGCCGGAGCCGGAGCCGGTGCCGGTACCGCACGATCCCGGCGCCGACGGACCGCACGCCACGCTGTCGCGGACGGAGGCCGTCACGGCCGCACGCGACGCGGTCCGGCAGGCGCGAGCCGCCCGTCTGGCGGCGGAGCGCTCGCGGGGGCGGACGGCGGAGCGGGCGCCGATGCCGCGTCAGACCGTCCCCCATCCCGCTTCCGTCCCCGGCTCCCGCGGCGTTCCCGGCCCGGGCGGTGCGCGCGCCCCCGAGACCGAGCCGGACACCGCCCCCGAGGGCGCGACCCGGCGCGCACGGCTGGCGGAGGCCGTACGGGACAGGCTACCGCTGTGGGTACGTACGCGGTGCGGGGTGGAGCCGCGCACGCTGGCCGCACTCGCCCTGGCCCTGGCCGTGGCCCTCGGCTTCGCCGTACACCACTTCTGGAACGGGCGTCCGCAGACGGTACAGGCGCCGCCGGTGGAGCCGGCCTCCCGCCCGCGTCCCGTGCCTTCCCCGGCCCCTCCCACGGCTCCCGTCTCCGCCCCGGCGCCCGCGGGGGCTCCGGGCCCGGCCTCCGGCGGGGGCGCCGGGGGAGGGGCGCTGCTGGTGGACGTGACGGGCGAGGTCCGCAGGCCCGGGGTACACCGGCTGCCGGCCGGAGCCAGGGTGGCCGACGCCCTGCGGGCCGCGGGTGGCATCCGGCCGGGCACCGACCTCCACGGAGTCAACCGCGCCCGGCCGCTGGCCGACGGTGAGCAGATCGTCGTCGGGGAGCCCCCCACGGCGCCCGCCGCCGGTCCGCCCGTCCCCGGTGCGCCCGCCGCGGCCGGGGGCGGACCGGCGACGGGCGGACCGGTCAGCCTCAACTCCGCCACGGCCGAGCAGCTCGACACGCTCCCCGGCATCGGGCCCGTGATGGCCCGGCGCATCATCGACCACCGCACCGAACGCGGCGGCTTCTCCTCCGTCGAGGAACTCCGTGAGGTCAGCGGAATCGGGGAACGCCGCTTCGCCGAGCTGAAGCCGCTGGTCGGGCCGTGACCGCGAGCACGCCGACCGCTACGGGGGGCCGCGCGGCGGCTCGTACGGAAGCCGGTGCGGAGGACCGGTCGGCGGTCCACGCCGCCACCGGTCACCGGCTGGGGGCGGCGGAGCCGCACCAGGAGGGGCCGGCCGACCTGCGGCTGGTGCCGCCCGCGCTGGCCGCCTGGGGCGCGGCGGCCCTGGCTC
>NZ_JBXUOY010000186.1:0-10772 GCF_057196705.1 Streptomyces sp. ATLC9
GCCGCGGGCGGGGCGGGGCTCGCCCAGCAGCGCCCCCCCCCCCCCCCCCGCGCCCCTTCGGTGAAGAGAACGAACGGAAGGCCAGCACCGTGACCGCCGCCGACACCAAAGCCGCCGACCCGCCGGCGGCCCCACCGCAGAAGCCGGGGAAGGCCGCCCCCGGGCCGTCAGGGGGCGTGGTGCGCCCCAGCCGGAAACCGCGCCCCAAGCTGCCGTACCTGCTGATCGCTCCGGCGATCGTGGCGATCGGCGCGGTCTTCGGCTATCCGCTGGTCGAGACCGTGATCATGTCCTTCCAGGACATGCGCCGCGCGCACCTGTGGGGCGGCACCACTCCGCCGTGGGTGGGGTTCGAGCAGTTCACCAACATCCTGGGCGACCCGGAGTTCTGGTGGGTCGCCTTCCGTACCGTGCTCTTCATGGTCGTCTGTGTGGTGGCGACCATGGGGCTGGGACTGCTGACCGCCCTGCTGATGCAGCGGCTGTCCACCTGGGTGCGGCTGCTGCTCACCGGCGCCCTGATCGCGGCCTGGTCGATGCCACTGCTGGTGGCGACCTCGATCTTCCGGTGGCTCTCCGACTCCGACTACGGCGTGGTCAACAGCGTGCTGAGCAAGATCCCCGGTCTGGACTTCCAGGGCCACAACTGGTTCCTCAACCCCTGGCAGGGATTCACCGTCATCGGTGCGGTGGTGGTCTGGGGAGCGATCCCGTTCGTGGTGGTCACCCTCTACGCCGCGCTCACCCAGGTGCCCAGGGAACTGGAGGAGGCCGCGCAGCTCGACGGCGCCGGAGTGATCGGGGTCTTCCGCAACGTCACCTTCCCGGTGATCAAGCCGGTCTTCCAGATGGTGGCCACCCTCTCGGTGATCTGGGACTTCAACGTCTTCGGCCAGATCTTCCTGATGCGCGGCAACAAGCCGGAACCCGAGTACGAGCTGCTGGGCCTGTACTCGTTCAGCAAGGCGTTCGACAGCGCCTCGTTCAGCCAGGGCACCGCCATCGCCCTCATCACCGTGCTGCTGCTCTCCGGTGTGGCCGTGTACTACCTGCGTCAGCTCATGAAGACAGGAGAGGTCGAGTGAGCACCTCCGTAACCTCAACCGCGCCCGCCAAGGCACCCGAGGCCGCCACCGGCAGTACGGGCGTCTACGAGCTGCGCCCCGACCGCAAGAAGCACCGCCTGGCCTACAACCTGGTGGGGCTGGGCATCTTCGTGGTGATGGCCTTCCCGGTCTACTGGCTTCTCGTCAGCGCCTTCCGGCCGAACCACGAGATCCGCAGCTACGACCAGACGCTGTGGCCCAGCTCGTTCACCGTCGACAACTTCGTCCGAGCCACCGAGGCCCCGAACTTCTGGACCGCGATCCAGAGCAGCCTGATCATCTGCGTCACCTCGGTCGCCGGCGCCATGCTGATCGGGACCATCGCCGCCTTCGCCATCGGGCGTTTCGACTTCTACGGCCGCAAGCCGTTCATGACGATTCTCATCCTGGTGCAGCTGCTGCCGCCCACGGCGATGCTCATCCCCATCTACATCCAGCTCAACAACATAGGCGCGCTCAACGAGTACTGGGGCGTGATCATCGTCTACCTGGTGTCCGTGCTGCCCTTCACCACCTGGATGATCCGCGGCTTCGTGATCAACGTGCCCAAGGAGCTGGAGGAGTCCGCGATGGTGGACGGCTGCACCCGGATGGGCGCGTTCTGGCGGGTCATCTTCCCGCTGGTCGCCCCGGGGCTGGCCGCGGCGTCCATCTTCGCCCTCATCACCGCCTGGAACGAGTACCTGTTCGCGTACATCCTCCTGCAGGACAACGAGAAGTACACGCTCAACGTGTGGCTGATGAACTTCACCACCGACCGCGGCACGGACTACGGCGCGCTGATGGCCGCCTCGGTCCTCATCTCCATCCCCGTCGTGACCTTCTTCATGATCGTCCAGAAGAAGATGGCGGCGGGGCTCACCTCCGGCGCAGTGAAGGGATGACGTCACTCCCATGACGACTCTCACCGGCACCACCGGCACCCTGGTCCGCAACGCCCTGGCCGTGCTCCAGCCCGGTTTCACCGGCACCACCGCGCCCGACTGGCTGCTGCGGCAGCTGGACGAGGGGCTCGCCGCGGTGGGCCTGTTCGGCCGCAACATCACATCCCCCGCGCAGCTGGCCGCGCTCACCGCCCAGCTGCGCGGTGTCCGCCCCGACGTGCTGGTGGCCATCGACGAGGAGGGCGGCGACGTCACCCGGCTGGAGGCGCGCACGGGGTCGTCCTTCCCGGGCAACCACGCCCTGGGCACGGTCGACGACACCGCACTGACCCGCGCCGTCGCCCGCGAACTGGGGCGCGGGCTCGCCGAGTGCGGGGTCAACCTCAACTGGGCGCCCTCGGCCGACGTCAACTCCAACCCGGACAACCCGGTCATCGGCGTCCGCTCCTTCGGCTCCACGCCGGACCTGGTGGCCCGGCACACCGCCGCCTGGGTCGAGGGGCTGCAGTCCGCCGGAGTCGCCGCCTGCACCAAGCACTTCCCCGGGCACGGCGACACCAGCGTGGACTCCCACCACGCCCTGCCTCGCATCGACGCCGACCTGGCCACCCTCGCGGAGCGCGAGCTCGTCCCGTTCCGGGCGGCGGTCGCCGCGGGCAGCAAGTGCGTGATGAGCGCGCACATCCTGCTGCCCGCCCTGGACCCGGTGTTCCCGGGGACGCTCAGCCCGGCCGCCCTGACCGGCCTGCTGCGCGCGCCCCGGAGCGAGGGCGGACTCGGCTTCGAGGGCCTGATCGTCACGGACGGCATGGAGATGCGGGCCATCGCGGGGACCTACGGCATCGAGCGCGGAAGCGTGCTGGCCGTCGCCGCGGGCGCGGACGCCCTCTGCGTCGGCGGAGGCCTGGCCGGCGAGGAGACCGTGCTGCGTCTGCGCGACGCCCTGGTGCGCGCCGTGGTCGAGGGCGAACTGCCCGAGGAGCGGCTCGCCGACGCCGCCGACCGGGTCCGCTCCCTGGCCCGCTGGGCCGCCGAGGCGTCCGCCCGCGCCGGGGAGACGGAGCCCTCCGGTCCCCAGGTCGGCCTGGAGGCCGCCCGCCGCGCGCTGAGGATCACCGTCCGGCAGGACCACACCCCCCTGACCGGGCCGCCGTACGTCGCCGCCTTCACCCCCGTGGCCAACATCGCCGTCGGCGACGAGACCCCCTGGGGGCTCGCCGCCGAACTGGCGGAACTGCTCCCGGGCACCACGACCGGCTCCTGGGGCCGCGAGCGGGCCGAACGGGCGGGGCAGGGCGGACCGGTCGCACAGGTGCTGGAGGAGGCGGCCGGCCGCAGGATCGTCGCGGTGGTGCGCGACGTCCACCGGCACCCCTGGATGGCGGACGCGCTGGACGCCCTGCTCGCCGCCCGGCCGGACACCGTCGTGGTCGAGATGGGCCTGCCCCAGGCGCCGCCCTCCGGGGCGCTCCACATCGCGACACACGGCGCAGCCCGCGTCTGCGGACGGGCGGCCGCGGAGGTCGTCGCGGGCCGGGGAACCGGCGGCTGAACCCTGCCGGCCACTCCCCGGAACGACCGGGCTCGCGCCTCCCCGACTCCGCGGCCCGGCCGTCGGCGTGTTCGTCTTCCGTACACGAGCTGACAGGGCGGTGGGACGTGGGCCGTGGGTGGGCCTGTGGCGGGAGCTCTCCGAGGGGCCCTGGAACACCCGCGGGCCGCGGCGCCGGGACGGGACCCTCAACCCGTCCGGCACCGCAGCCCGGAGCGATCGGAGACCCGGCGCAGTCAGGGCAGAGAGCGCCCGGTCTCGCTCCGCCCTCCTGTGCGGGGAGGGCGGAAGTCCGCCGCCATTGTGGACTGGGCCACAGACCCGTGTCCACGCCTTGAAGGCACCAGCGGTTCGCCGGTGGCGGCTGCCGTCAATTCTTGCGCACGACGGCGCGTATGCACAGACGTACGACAGGATCCGTCGCCGGTTAGGCTCACACCGTGCCCTCCATGAACGACCTCGTACACCAGCACACCGCCCTCGGCGACTCCGACCTTGAGTGGCTGCACCTGCTGGTCTCCGAGTGGCAGCTGCTGTCCGACCTCTCCTTCGCCGACCTGGTGCTGTGGGTCCCGACCCGGGACGGCACGCGCTACGTCTCCGTGGCGCAGATGCGCCCCAACACCGGCCCCACCTCCTACCAGGACGACATGGTCGGCCACCTCGTGCCCAGAGGGCGCCGGCCGCTGCTGGACGCCGCCCTGGACGAGGGCAGGATCGTCCGCGAGGGCGACCCCGAGTGGCGCGAGGAGGTGCCGGTGCGGGTGGAGTCCATCCCCGTGCGCCGCGAGGGCCGCGTCCTGGGCGTCATCGCCCGCAACACCAACCTGCTGACGGTGCGCACACCCAGCCGGCTGGAGCTGACCTATCTGCAGAGCGCCTCGGACCTGGCCCAGATGATCGCGGCGGGATCGTTTCCCTTTCCCGATCAGCAGGTCGACATGGACGCCTCCCCGCGGGTCGGTGACGGACTGATCCGGCTCGGCGCCGACGGCGTCGTCCAGTACGCCAGCCCCAACGCGCTCTCCGCCTACCACCGGCTGGGCCTGGCCGCCGATCTGGTCGGTCTGCACCTGGGCCAGGCCACCGCCGAACTGGCGCCCTCCCGCGGCCCGGTGGACGAGTCGCTGGTCAAGCTCGCCAGCGGCTGGGCGCCGCGCGAGACCGAGATCGAGGGCAACGGCTGCGTCGTGCAGCTGCGGGCCATCCCGCTCAAACCCAAGGGGGTGCGGATCGGTTCGCTCATCCTGCTGCGCGACGTCACCGAACTGCGCCGCAGGGAGCGGGAACTGATCACCAAGGACGCCACCATCCGGGAGATCCACCACCGGGTGAAGAACAACCTGCAGACCGTCGCCGCCCTGCTGAGGCTCCAGGCCCGGCGGATCGGCGCGGGCACCGGCGGCACCGCGCGGGAGGCGCTGGAGGAGGCCGTCCGCCGGGTCGGTTCGATCGCGATCGTCCACGAGACGCTCTCCCAGACGCTCGACGAGCGGGTGGAGTTCGACGAGATAGCCGACCGGGTGCTGGCGATGGTCGCCGAGATCTCCCCGGGCATGGTCACCGGGCGGCGTACGGGCCGCTTCGGCGTACTGGCGGCCGAGGTGGCCACCCCGCTGTCCATGGTGCTCACAGAGGTGCTGCAGAACGCCCTGGAGCACGGTTTCCGGCCGGGGGAGCGGGGCACCGTCGAGGTCACGGCCGTCCGCGGCGCGGTCGCCGGCCGCGGGGAGGGGAGACTGCTGGTCACGGTGCAGGACGACGGGCGCGGTCTGCCGCAAGACTTCGACGTGCGCACCGCTGGGAACCTGGGACTGCAGATCGTGCGGACGCTGGTGGAGGGGGAGTTGGAGGGAGGCTTCGACATGCTCCCGGCTCCCGGCGGCGGTACCCGGGTGGTCCTGGACATCCCCGTGGAGCCGGAGAGGCACTGACCCCGGTGACCGGTCCCGGTACGAGACCGAGTCCCGCCTCCCGTACCCGCACAGCACCCGTACGGCACCGAGCCCCGGACCGTGAGTACGGTCCGGGGCTCGGTGCCGTCGTTGCGGTGCGCACTGTGGGCACTGCGCGCTGCGGCTCGGGGGCAGCAGGTGGCGGGGTGGGCGTCAGGCAGTGGCCTTGCGCGCCCGGTTACGGGCGGCGCGGCGCTTCATCGCGCGGCGCTCGTCCTCACTGAGGCCACCCCAGACACCGGAGTCCTGGCCGGACTCCAGGGCCCACTGCAGGCACTGCTCCATCACGGGGCAGCGGCGGCAGACGGCCTTGGCTTCCTCGATCTGCAGCAGCGCAGGACCGGTGTTGCCGATCGGGAAGAAGAGCTCGGGGTCTTCCTCGCGGCAAACGGCGTTGTGACGCCAGTCCATGGCTGCTCCATCTCCTACGCGTTGCGGTAATTGCTTGTGAATGTGAACGCTTTCACGAATCCCTCCACAAGGGAAGGGTCAGCGCCCGGCTTCGCCGGGAGTGTCCCGAGGGATGAGGAGGTGGATTCGGGGCTCTCAAGGGGGTCGGCGTCGACCGTCCCGATCGCCATGAAGAGACTCGCAAACCTCGGCTGCGGATACAACCCCCTCCGGAAAGTTTTTTTTGATTCCTTGGTGTCAAGTAGGTCACAGCCGTACTTCCAGGGGGTGGAACCTGGTCTAAACGTTCGAGTGAAAGGACTTTCACCATGTCCACTTACACAATCACACGCAGTGCACGGCGTACGCCTGTGAACGTGACGCTCGTACGCAGCCCCAGGTGGTCACCGTCCATCTGAAATGGCAGTGGCACCTGCGATTCCAAGGTGAAGTCGGTGAGATCGTGAAGCGAGACGACGTGCTTGCCGCGTGGGCCGCGCGAGGGCGAGGAGGCCAGCAGCTGGGTGCCGTAGCGGGTCACGGCGGAGGGGGTGAGCCGGGTCAGTCCGAGCACGTCGAGGGCGGTGTCGAAGGAGGCGCGGGGGGCCGCGTACACCGGGCGGTTGCCCAGGTAGGTCCAGGGCGCGGTGTTGCAGACTATGGACAGCGCCAGCTCCTCCACCGGCTCCTCGCCGGGCCGCCGCAGGGTGATCGTCCCGTGGCGGCGGTAGGGGTCGCCCAGGAACTGCCGCACCACCTGGCGCACGTAGAGGGCGTGCGTCGAGCGCCTGCCGCCCTCGCGCTTCTGTTCGACCCGGCCCACCACGCCCGCGTCGAAGCCGAGGCCCGCGCAGAAGGTGAACCACCGGGGCGGTACCTCCGCGTCGTCCGTCCCCGGCGTGCCGGCGGCCAGGCCCAGGCCCACCGTGCGTTCGCCGCCGGATTTCAGCGCGTCCAGCAGCGCGCCCGTGGCCTCCACCGCGTCGTTGGGCAGCCCCAGGGCGCGGGCGAAGACGTTGGTCGAACCGCCCGGCACGACCGAGAGACGGGGAAGGGCGTCGGGAGCGGGGCCGTCGTACAGCAGCCCGTTGACGACCTCGTTGACCGTGCCGTCACCCCCGAGCACGATGACCAGCTCGATCTCCCCGCGCTGGACCGCCTGCCGCCCCAGATCGCGCGCGTGCCCCCGGTACTCGGTGGTGGCGACCTCCAGCTTGAGGTCGCTCGCCAGGGCGTGGATGAGGACGTCTCGGGTGCGGGCACTGGTGGTGGTGGCTGCCGGGTTGACCACGAGGAGCGCGCGCATGGTGTGCAGCGTACCCAGCCGTTCGCGGCCGAGACGGGCGGCCCGGTCCGGGCGGTGTTCCGGCAGGTCCCGCTACCCTGGCGATGTGACCACGGACGCATCCTCCGCCGACGCCCCCCGCACCCCCGACGCCCCCCGGTCCGGACGGATCACCGCCGCGGCCGCCGTGGTGGCGGCCCAGGCAGTGGTGGTCGCCGGCCTGGGGGTGACCATGCTGGTCCTGCTGCTGACCGGCAGCCGGGCCGACGACACGGTGCAGGCCCTCACCGGAGCCGCGACCGTGCTGGCGCTGGCCGTGCTGCCGCTGGCCGCCGCGCGCGGGCTGTGGCTGCGGCGCCGGTGGAGTCGCGGACCGGCGGTGATCGTCCAGCTGATGGCGCTTCCGGTGGGCTGGCAGATGGCGCAGAACGGCGGCGCGTGGCTCGCGGCCGGAGCTCTCATCGCGCTCACCGCGCTGGCCGTGCTCGGCTGTCTGATGAGCCCGACGGCGGCCGGAGCGCTGGGCATCGCCCCGCGCGAATCCCGGGACGCCTGACCGGACCGGCACGCGCCCTGCCGGAGGAGCCTGAGTTCCTCGCCGCTTCCGGCCACCTCCCCGGCTCCCCGGTTACTCCTCGATCAGCAGCCGGTCGCGCAGCTGGGCCAGGGTGCGGGCCAGCAGCCGCGATACGTGCATCTGGGAGATGCCGACCTCCTGGGCGATCTGCGACTGGGTCATGTTGCCGAAGAAGCGCAGCAGCAGGATCTTCTTCTCGCGCGGCGGCAGCTCCTCCAGCAGCGGTTTGAGCGACTCCCGGTACTCCACGCCCTCCAAAGCGTCGTCCTCCGCGCCCAGGGTGTCCGCGACGGCCGGGGACTCGTCGTCGGTGTCCGGGACGTCCAGGGAGAGAGTGCTGTAGGCGTTCGCCGACTCCAGGCCCTCCAGCACCTCCTCCTCGGAGATCGACAGGCGCTCGGCCAGTTCGTGGACGGTCGGGGCGCGGCCGTGCTGCTGGGACAGCTCGGCGGTGGCCGTGGTCAGGGACAGCCGCAGCTCCTGGAGCCTGCGGGGCACCCGCACCGCCCAGCCCTTGTCGCGGAAGTGCCGCTTGATCTCGCCGACGACCGTGGGGGTGGCATAGGTGGAGAACTCCACGCCGCGCTCCGGGTCGAAGCGGTCCACCGACTTGATCAGGCCGATCGTGGCGACCTGCGTCAGGTCGTCCAGCGGCTCACCGCGGTTGCGGAAGCGCCGCGCCAGATGCTCCACCAGCGGCAGGTGCATCCGTACCAGCGAGTCGCGCAGCTCGGCGCGCTCCGGGGAACCCGCCGGGAGGCCGCGCAGCCTGACGAACAGGTCCCGTGCGCCACTGCGGTCCCGGGGATTCGGCTGGTGGTGCACGTAGGCGACCTTCCCGCCGGCCCCTTCGTCCTCGTGCATGTCGTGTTGCCGGTCCTCCATGGCATCCGCCCGCTCCGCCCGCTGATCAGGCTCGACCGGATGGGGCCGGGCGTGCTGCTCGGGGATGACCGGGCCCGCCGCCTTGTCGTGGCGGCCCGTCCGCGTTTCGCTCTCCAGGTCGTTCACACCGACCCCCTTGTCCCGTACCGGCCCGTGTGTGCCGGTCACGGCGCCCCTGGGCCGGCGCCGCGCTTCTTGTGCAGGCTGATGCTGACCGTGCGGTCCTCGGCCACGGCCGAGTCGACCTCGCCCGCCAGCGCGGAGAGCACCGTCCAGGCGAAGGTGTCGCGCTCGGGGGCGCGGCCGTCCGTGGTGGGTGCCGAGACCGTCACCCACAGAGAGTCCCCGACGAGATTGAAGACGCAGCTCAGCACACTGCCGGGGACCGCTTGCTGGAGCAGGATGGCGCACGCCTCGTCGACGGCGATGCGCAGATCCTCGATCTCGTCGAGGGTGAAGTCCAAGCGGGCCGCGAGACCGGCGGTGGCGGTACGCAGAACCGAAAGGTAGGCGCCCGCGGCGGGCAGCCGGACCTCGACGAAGTCCTGCGTCCCGGGCTCGCCTGCGATCTGGGACACCCTCACCTCCAAGGTGGCACGAGCTGGTAGCTGCCGTGTACGCCCGTCCGGCGACCCTGCCGTAACGGGGCAACAGGTCAACGCACGGGCGAGGCAGATCGTTCGACTGCGACGCTATCGCGATCCGGGGCATGCTGTCGCCCGGGCCGAGAGGGGCACCCTTCCTGCGGTCGTCACCCATAGTAAACATATGGGCACTGTACGTGGCTAGGGGTCTGTGGTGCCCAATTCCTTTCCGGTCACGCTGCGTTCACAGCGCTTCGGAGCCGCCGGTTGTTCCCGGCGCCCCGGACTCCCTCCGGCGCGCGTCCGGCCGCGAGGATCCGGCGCCCCCGTGAGCGGGCCCGCCGGGCGGCCCGCGGAAGCCGGGGAGAGGGCCCGCTCCAGTTCAGTACCCATCACCGGGAGTGTTCGTAACCCCGCCCGGCGCGGACGCGCGCGAGTTCGGCCGGCGGCTCCCAGCCGGATCGTGCGGGGAAGGGGAGGCTAGCCGGTGACCACGGCGGCCACCGCCGTCCCCCGGGGGAAGGCACCCTCGCCGGCCAGGGCCGCCAGGCCGTACAGCATCTTGGCGACGTACACGCGGTCCAGGTCCGGCAGCTCGTGCCGGGCGGCGAACTCCCGGGCGAAGGACTCCAGCGCGCCGGTGGTGCGGGCGAAACCGCCGCAGTGGAAGCGGTCCTCCACCCTCCAGGTGCCGCGGCGCCCGCCGAAGGCGGCCCGCTGGAGCCGCTCCACCTCCCCGGCGAGGAAGCCGCCCCGCAGGGCGGCGAAGCCGATCGCGCGCTGCCCGTCGGCGAGCCCCGCGGCAAGCCCGGCGAGGGTGCCGCCCGTACCGCAGGCGACGGCCACCACGTCCGCCGCGCCGCGCAGCTCACGGCCCAGTTCCGCGGCGCCCCGCACGGCCTCGGCGTTGCTGCCGCCCTCCGGTATGAGGCGGAACGGACCGAAGCGGTCGCGCAGCGTGGCCGTCCACTCCGGGTCGTTCCTGCGGCGGTAGTCCGCCCGCGTCACGAAGTGCAACCGCATGCCGTCGGCGGCGCAGCGGGCCAGGGAGTCGTTGAGGGGCCGGCCGGCGAGTTCCTCGCCCCGCACGACCCCGATCGTCGACAGACCCAGCAGACGCCCGGCGGCGGCCGTGGCGCGCAGATGGTTGGAGTAGGCCCCGCCGAACGTCAGCAGCGTGCGTTCGCCGGTTCGCGCGGCGGCGCGCAGGTTGGGCGCGAGCTTGCGCCACTTGTTGCCGACGAGGTCCGGGTGGACCAGGTCGTCGCGCTTGAGCAGCAGCCGGACCCCGTGGCGCGAGAAGCGCTCGTCCTCGGCCTCGGTCAGGGGGGAGGGCAGGCGCGGGGCGAGGGACTCCAAGGTCACCGGGGGCGTTCGGGACGCCGGGGCCTCCCGGGGGACGGGCGGGGGAAGCGGTGTGCTGCTCACCCCGCCATTGTCCCGTCGGCGTGGCACCGCGTGTCACCGGTCGACCGGACGCGCGGATACGTCCGTGGGGGGGGGCCGGGGGGGCGGGGGCGGGGCCCCCGGCGCCCGCCGCCCCCCGCCGGGTTC
>NZ_JBXUOY010000187.1:0-10753 GCF_057196705.1 Streptomyces sp. ATLC9
CTCGGTGGTGTTCATCAGCGCGCCGCCGGCGGTCACCGAGCCTTCGAAGACCAGCGGCCGCAGGGCGGCGCGGGCGGTGTAGAGCGCTGCGGTGTACCCCGCCGGCCCGGAACCTATCACAATGACGTTCCGCGGGTTGTTCATTTCCTTCATCCCTCTCTCTGAAATTTTCTGACGTCTCCCGGAAGAGGCGATCTTCCGGTCTGCCGGTAATTTTTCCTGCGCTTGGATGGCGATTTCATGACTTCGAGCCCGAGCCGTTCAGGACTGGAAAGGAAATATTGACTCCTCGCCCCCTCGCTGTCACAATGTGTTCCATTGATGCCTTCGGATCTCAAAGCCGGGACGGTCTCTCGTGGTATCTCCGAAAGGCCAGAGCTGTTGGGGTTCGATAATTCGGGAACCACGAGAGGGAAACTGATGCAGCGTACGGCGGTCGTCACCGGAGCAAGCAGTGGAATAGGTGCAGCCACGGCCCGGGCGCTTTCGCTGGCCGGGTACCGGGTGGTACTCACCGCCCGTCGGACCGAACGCATCCGGGCGCTGGCCGGCGAAATCACGGAGGCCGGCGGGAAGGCGGAGGCCCGGACGCTCGATGTCACGGACCGCCAGGCGACGGTCGCGTTCGCCGCGACGCTCGAACGGTGCGACGTTCTGGTGAACAACGCCGGCGGCGCCTTCGGTACCGAGCAGATCGAGCAGGCCGCCCCGGACGACTGGCGGAGTATGTACGAGGTGAACGTCCTCGGCTCCCTGCACATGACGCAGGCTCTGCTTCCCCTTCTCGGAACGGGCGGCGACGGCGCCGTCGTGATCGTCTCCTCCACCGCCGGCTTCACCAACTACGAGGGCGGAGGGGGATACAGCGCGGCCAAACACGCCCAGCACGCGCTGGCCGAGACGCTTCGACTGGAGATGTGCGGCCAGGATCTGCGTGTCATCGAGATAGCACCCGGGATGGTGTACACGGAGGAGTTCTCGCTGAACCGCTACCGCGGCGACCGTGAACGGGCGGCCGCCGTCTACAAGGGTGTAGAGCAGCCTCTCAGGGCTGAGGACATCGCAGAGACCATTGTGTGGACGGTGACCCGGCCTCCTCATGTCAACGTCGATCTGCTGGTCGTGCGTCCCGTGGCCCAGGCAGCCCAGCACAAGGTCCACCGCACGACCGAGGGCGCACGGTAGTGGGCCGGTTTCCCTCCCGTGCGCACGGGAGGGGTGCGCCGACTCCGGGCGGCGGGGCGACCCGCTTCAGGGGCCGCCCCGCCGCGAGTGGTTCAGTCAGCTGCGTGCCTCCGCCGCCGGGGCCTCCTGCCTGGCCTGGGAACCGCAGCAGGAGCTGTCGGTGTTGTTCTCGGGAGCGGGGGCGACCTGGTCCTTCGTCTCCTCCGGCTCTTCGACGATCTGAACGGCGCAGCAGTCGCTCTTGGAGCTGTCGGACCCGAGGAGGCGTCCGAGCACGCCGCCCTTCTTCGTGGACTTGCTCATGGGTACATCCCTTTCTTGGTGGGTTGTCGCGGGGAAAGCCCACCACTTGCCGAACAGGCAAGTGGTCTACAGGGGTGTCGGGCCGGCTCGCTTCGACGACCGTGAACTCTCGGTGGCAGGAACCGGGCCGACGTCCGGACGCTCCAGGTGGACTCTGGTGTCGTCCGGAGAAACGGCGGCCAGGGCGGCCAGTAGTTGCGCCGGCCCTCGGAGGGCCGAGCAGCACAGTGAGTAGACGTTGCTACGGCCCTGTGGAAACACCCTGACCAGCTTCTGCTCGCGCAGCGGTGCGAGGTGGTGGCTTATGAGGGTCCTGCTCAGGCCGGTCGCCTGGTGCAGCTCCTTCACCGTGCGCGAGCGATCCGCAAGCAGCAGCAGGAGCGTCAGCCGGGTCTCGTCGGCCATCGCCCGCAGCATCGGGGCGAGCGCCCGTGCCTGATCGCCTTGGGGGAGTGGCCATGGAGCACTGGCCGTGCCGGTTGCGCTCAATCGCATGTGACCAGCAAAGCATTCGCAAGCCCATGTGTCAACAGTATTGACTGTTGATATGAGAAAGTGCTGTTGGAGTTGAGCTAACGAGCTCGTGCACGGTAAGCGGTGAGACGTCGCGCTCCTGATCGTCGATCATGGTCGTGTGGTGGGGAACGTGTCTCGTGCAGTGATCATCAGCGACCGGAGGATCACGGGCCTGTCGGCCGACGTGATCGCTGAACTGGTCGCCGAGTTGGGTCCGCTGTGGCATGAGCGGCACCAGGCCAGGCTCACCTCCCGGCCGCGGAAGCGGGCGGTCGGCGCCGGCGCGAAGCACCGGCTGGTCTTCGTCGACCGACTCCTGGCCACGCTCGTCCACCTCCGGCACGCCACCACGCACGACGTGCTGGCCTGCTGGTTCGGCGTGGACCGCTCCACCATCACCCGCGCCGTCGGCGAAGTGCAGCCCCTGCTCGCCGAGCGAGGCTGCACCATCGCCCCCGGCGTGCGGCTGCGAACCCTGGCCGAGGTCATCGACCACCTCGGCGTCAGCGGAAAGACCGGGATCATCGACGGCACCGAGATCCGCGTCCGGCGCCCGGCCGCCGGACGCAGGGACCGGGACAAATTCATCTCCGGCAAGACCAGGCAGAACGCCGTCAAGACCATGATCGTCACTGACGGGGACGGCCGGATGCTGTTCTGCAGCCCGACCCGGCCGGGAAGCTGCGCGGACATCACCCACCCCCGCCAGCTGGGGCCGGCCAAGCTCCTGGCCAACGGGCCGGCTGTGGAGATCCTCGCCGACGCCGGCTACCAGGGCCTGGGCGCGCAGACCGGCGGACGCGTGATCACACCACCGCACCGGAAGTTCAAGAAGAACGCCCCCGACTGGTACGAGGAGATGCACCGGCGGCAGCACACGGCACACTCCTCGCGGCGCATCCGGGTCGAGCACGGCATCGCCCACCTGAAGAACTGGCGTGCTCTGGCCCGCCACCTCGGTCGCCGCGAGCACATCAGCGACACGGTCCAGGCCGTCGCCGGACTGCTGTCCCACCAGCAGACCGCGGACCTGGCCTCGGCCCAGCAGAGGTGAACAGCGAGCCTCACCGGGGTCCTCGACGTCTCACCGCCTACCATGCACGAGCTCGTTAGACGGTTTCGTTTGGGTCATCGGGCGGACCAGAGGAAGGTGCCTGCGATTTGTCGTACGAGTCCGCGACCGAGCCGACGGATGCTACGGCCCCGATCTCGGCGAGCCGGTCGGTGTAGCGAATTGACACATACTGCCTGGGTTTAACCAGTCGTTGCAACACTCCTGATCAGAGGGGTGTGTTGTGGGACGGCCAGCGGGTTGGATGACGGAGTTGACCGGGCGGTCGCCGATGAAGTTGCCGGGGCGGCCCTCGACGCGGCGGGAGGCGAGGTCGATGACGGTGGCCAGGTAGAGGAACTTCCCGCCGTCCAACGTGAGATAGGTGATGTCGCCGACGTACTTCGTGTTCGGCTCGCTTGCTGTGAAGTCGCGGCCGATGAGATCCGGGGCCTTCGCCGCGACCGGGTCCGGAGTCGTGGTGCGGTGCCTGCGGCGCAAACGCACGCCCGCCAGACCGGCGGCCCGCATCAGCCGCGCGATCCGCTTGTGGTTGACGCGCTCGCCCGCCTCGCGGAGCTCGGCGGTGATCCTGGGGACGCCGTAGGTGCCGTCCGACTCGCGGTGCACGGCCCGTGTCCGGGCGGCGAGAGCGGCGTCGGCTGCCTGCCGGGCGGCCCGGTCCGCGGCGGTGCGGCGCCAGTAGTAGAAGCTGGAGCGGGCGATGCCCAGGATGGTGCACAGCCGCTTCACGCCGTAGCGGCGCTGGTGGTCGGCGACGAACTGGAAGCGGTTCACCAGCGCGTCTCCCTGGCGAAATACTTCGCCGCCTTCCGCAGGATCTCGCGCTCTTCCTCCAGCTCGCGGACCTTCTTGCGCAGAGCGGCGTTCTCTGCCTCCAGCGGTGTGGGCGGCTCGGCGGGCGCCGCCGCCCGCCGCCCCCGGCTCGCACCGGCCGCTCGGACCCAGTTGCGCAGGGTCTCGGGGTTGATCCCCAGATCGGCAGCGACCTGCCGGATCGTCGCTTCGGGCCGCGACTCGTACAGCGCGACCGCGTCCGCCTTGAACTGCGGCGGATAGTTCTTCATGACCACGAGATGTCCGTTCTCAGATCCTCAGGATCCAGTGTCTCGTGTGTCCAGGATCAAGGGTCAAGGCCCCCCGACCACCCGGCCCCCGCACGCAGCCACACCGCCCCGCCGCGACCACGACCACCCCGCCCAGCAACCCCCAAGCGGGACGCTCATCCGCATGACGCACGCCCCGGTGGCCACAAGTACCCACCGGGCGCCGTCCCCCAAGGGAACCACCGGGATCCAGTCCCTGACGGCTGCGGCGGTCTCGCGGACCATGTCCTGGCCCTCGACTTCGGCCCTGGCCCATCATGGGGCGGGTGATGATTCCTTCTCCGGACGAGGTCGAGGCCGCGCGTACTCCGGCGGGCGGCTGGGCTCGTGATCAGCTTGCCGCCTGGGGGGTGCCCTGGCCGCCCCCGGCGGGCTGGAGGCAGAGTCTGGCCGACCAGTGGCACGCCGCCCAGCAGGTCCCGCACCGGGACGCCACCTCCTCGGGGCCCGGTGGGGGAGGGGAGCCGCCGGCCACACCCGGCACCGTTGAGGTGCCGGGGCCGGAGCCGGACTGGCAGCCTGCGACCATCCCGCCGTACCACGTGGGGAAGAACCCCGTCTCCCAGGTGAGCCCGTGGCAGTACGCGGCCAGCTTCTACCGGATCGTCGCCGGGCTGACGCCGCCGCTGGAGGCGATCGCGGCCCGGCTGCGCCTGGAAGTGGAACGCACCTGGGAGGAGCTGGACGAGGTGGACGTGGCCCTGTTCCGCATCCAGGGCACGGAGTTCGCCCTCAGCCGGTTCGCGCACGACGAGGACCGCCTGTTCGTGTGGCTGAACCGCTCACAGCGCGACGTTGAGACGGCCCTGGACCTCCTCCTCGGCGCGCTCGGGGTGGGCCGCGAGGCTGTGGCCTTCATCGAGGACCAGGCGGACGACCCGTCCGGCACGCCCGGCTGACGCCTCCTGTCTCCGGTGGCGCACGGCCAAGGCGCCCACAGAAGCCGCCGCGGAGGTCAGTGCACCGCTGCGGGGGTCAGTGGCTGCCAGCGGGGGCCGTTCGGGTCGCCGCTCCAGATCCACTGCTCGTGTTCGGTGCGGGTGAGGCCGAAGTCGTACAGCCCCGGCGCGCCGCGCTCCTCCCACACCGTCCAGGCGCGCAGTACTTCGTCGGCCAGGCGCCGGGGCCCGCCCTGGCGTGCTGTCGCACCCACCTCCGCAGCCGCGTCCGCGCCCGGGCCGGTGTCGGTTCCCGAACCGGTGGTGAGGGTGGCCCAGGAGGAGTGGCCGTCGTGCAGCCACGCGGTCACCCCGCCTCTGTCACCGGTTTCGGTGGTGACGTGGATGTCGGGCAGCAGCACGCGCAGGGCGAACAGCAGGTGCCCGCCCTCCGGCCCGGCTAGCGGCCCCAGGGCGCGGGGAAAGAGCCCCTCGGCACCCGCGGGCTGCCGGTCGCGGATGTGGTGGAACGGGGCGCCCGGGTCGGTGCCGCGGGCGGGCATGAACATCCCCAGTCCCTGTATCCACCCCGACGCGGAGCGCCCATCGGGGGCGGCGGTGAGGGCGACGTGGCCCAGCCGCCCCCAGGGGGTGACGATCCGCCCGCCGGGCCGGGTCTGTTCCACCCACGCCCAGGGGATCTCCTCGACGGCATAGGTGGCGATCACACGGTCATACGGCGCGTCCTGCGGCCACCCGGCCGTACCGTCCCCGACCCGGACGGCCACCTCGGCGCCGGCCGCTGCCAGCCGCGCCTCGGCGCCGGCGGCCAGGGATGCGTCGACCTCGACGGAGGTGACCCGGCCTGGTCCGGTGCGGTGGGCGAGCAGCGCGGCGTTCCAGCCGGTGCCCGTGCCCAGCTCCAGCACCCGCTGGCCGGGTTCCAGCAGCAGCGAGTCGAGCATGTCCACCACGACCGCCGGACACGACAGACTCGAGGACGCCCGGCCGCCGGTGATCTGGGTGACGGCCGGGGCGTCCGGCCCGGCGTAGACCTCGGCCGCCCACCGCTCCGGATCGGCCGCCCGGTCCACCGGCACGTAGACACCGGCGGACCCGTCCCAGTGCCAGAGCCGGTCGGGGGCGAACCGGTGCCGGGGCAGGGCCTCGACGGCCCGGCGGATCCATGGGGAGCGCTCGGGCCACAGACCGCGCTGCGCCATGGCCCCGGCCAGATGGGCGCACCGCTCGTCGAGGTGCACCGGGTCAGTCCTTCTTGTGTTTGCCGCCGCCCGGCGGCGGGGTGGGCACCTGCCCGTCGGCGTTCCCCGGCGGCGGGGTGCCCTGCCCGGGGTCGGGCTCCGGCTTGCGGTGATCCCCCACAGCAACCTCCCATGTTGGAGAAGTGACGCCTCATCATGGCCCAGTGTCCGGTCCCGGGGCCGCCGTATCCGCAGATCCGGCCGAAAACCCCGCCGCGCGTCCGGCGAGGCGGGGCGGCCCTGCCGGAACGAGACGGACAGCCGGCCCGACGGAGTGCGGGCAGGAGCACCACACGGCCACAGGAGGGCCGCGACACCGGCCGCCGGAACATCACCGACCCGGCGGCCGCGCCCCCCGGCGGCTGCGAGCGAGCTGCGTCTGCCCGTGCAGGGTGCGGATCCAGGTCTCCATGAAGCCGGTGGCGCGGGTGTCGTCTCCGGGCAGGCAGAACAGGTCCGGATCGGCCTGGAGCTGCTCCATCAGGGCTTGGTGGAGTTCGTGCCATATCGGATCCAGGCAGCTCAGGAGCGCGTCGGTGAACTGCCGGGGGCCGGTGTCGATGGAGATCATCTGAGTGAGAGGCGAGCCCAGGCCGCGTTCGTCGATCCGGGCGCGCAACGCGGCCAGGGCGGGAGTGTCGGGCATGAACAGGCCGTGCATCACATACAGGGCGTAGAAGGGCCGCAGCCCGGTCAGCACCGTGCGGGCCTGTATCAGCTCTTCCCAGCTCGCCTGCCGGGCCTGCTCCAGGGGGAGGGCCGCGTGGCCGAGCGGGCTCCAGTCCACCGCGGGGGCCTCACCGAGCTCGGCCGCGCCCAGCATCCGCGCCCAGTCCTCCGCGGTCAGGCCGAACACGCCCATCGCGGCGAACGCCTCGGCCAGGGCGTCTGCGCCGACTTCGTCCGGGCCCAGGCCGATCGTCGCGGCCAGGTGCACGACCGCCGCCGGCGGTGGCCCGTCGTCGGGCAGGTCCTCATCGGCCCACAGCGCCGCCCGCACCCGGCCAGGATGCGGCGGGAGGTGATGCGGCCGGGAAGCCACCAGCTCCCCGGCGACCGTATAGAACGCATCCGGGCCCTCCTCCCCCCTACCGGCAGCCTTCCGGGCCAGTTCCAGCAGGTACTGCGACAGCGAGGTGGCCGCCGCCCAGGTGAGAGCCTCACGGACCGCGGCCTCGGGCGGCTCGGGCACCACCACCGCACCGGGCAACCGGGGCACGCCGGCCTCGGCGAACCACTCCAGCACCGCCAGCCTCCGGTCACGCCCCTGCCGGGTGTGCCGGGCCAGCGCGGCCGCACTCTCCACCACCACCGGATCGACCGCGTCCACCACGCTTCCCCGCCCGCGCCCCAGCCCCCGCCGCCGGTGCCGCTCCAGCAGCCCCTCCCGACGCCAGCCCTCCAACCGCGACGCCGTCACCACCAGCCCCCGCGCGGCGAGTTCATCGATGACCTGCTGATCGGCCCAGCTCGCCGCTCCCCGTACCACCCGGCCATTACAACCCCGGGAAGTACCCCCGCGCAGCCGAAAAGCATCTGGCTCACTGGTGCCCACCAGCAGCCCCGCCCCCCGAAAAGGGGCCACGACCGCAAGGAAGCCATCCCATGACCGACCGCCAGCGCAGGCGCATCCGCACACGGGCCGCCGCCGCACTGACCACCCTCACCCTCTCCCTGCTCCTGGCCGGCATCACCCACCCCGGCCACCTGACGCGGCTCCTGCTCGCCGTCACCGCCCTCCTGGGCGCCATCACCGCCGTCACCGCCCTCGCCTCGGCCTTCGCCCGCACCCCCGCCACCCGCACCGCGGCCAGACACACCCTCGACCTCCTGCTGCGCCTGGTGCCCTGGTACACCCCCCGGAACTGACCCCACCTCACCCCCGCAGAGGCAGGCCATAGCCGTGGCCGGATGGCTGTTGCGTCCAGCTGTTCGGATGGCGGTACTCGCCGGGCCAGCGACCGCTGGCCCGGCCTGCTGCCGCGAGTGTCAATGCCGGGCCAGAGACCCCCTCCAGAGCCTCCTGGGAGGAGGAGCATCCTCTCGACGATGCGTAGGAACGTGCCCGCATCGCGGAGGAGGTCGCAGGCTTCCACCTCCGGGCGCTCAGGGGCGGCTCACAACCGGCAGGAGCCCGGTCGGCCGGGGTCGGCCGGGCTCCGAAACACCATCCGATCCGCGATGCCACCGGTATCCCGTTCGCGGCGACGCCGACCGGCGGCAACCGGGTGCGACATCACTCAGCTGATGCCCCGGCCGGCGGCGGTTGCGCCGATCCGCGGCACGCGGGGCCCGGCTGCGGGAGGTTTCGGCTGAGCGCGGCCACGACCACCACTGCTACCGCCGCCACGTCCGGGCCAGGGGCGTCAAACCGGTCATCGCCCGCCGCGGCACCGAACACGGCTCCGGGCCGGACGCCCGGCGGTGGGTGGCCGAGCGGACCAGCGCCCTGCCGCACGGTTTCCGCCGCCCGCGGATCCGCTGGGAGATCCGCGACGACATCCACGAAGCCCTCATGCGCCCTGGCTGCGCGCTGATCTGCCGACACCTCCGCACCGCATCGCGCCGGGAACTCCTGCAGCCCCCGGCCGGTCGCCGCGGCGGGGTCAGGCGTTGCGCTCCACCGCCTTGAAGAACTGCGTCAGGTATGGCTGGAAAGGCAGCAGGTACAGGTGCAGGTCGACGTTGTTGAGCGGTGAGACGGCCACGGAGAGGTCGTCGGCCAGGTGCAGGCTGAAGCTGCCGTACAGCCCCGACGGCCGCCGTCCGCAGCTCCCGCACTGGCCTGCTCCGAAGGCCCCCGGCTCCCTCCGAGGGGCGTCCGGCCCGCCTGGGTGTGCTGCGGCTGCCGTGTGATCCGGCACTGGCGGGGCGGCTCCGGGTGCTGGGCCCGTCTGCCTCGGTGCCCCGGGGTGTCTGCGGCTTCGGTCTTCGCGTGGGGGAACCAGGGGTGGGGGCGTGTGGTGGTGCGGGTGTCTTCCGGTGGTGCTTCAAGGCCGGGGTTTGGGCGGCGGGGTGTGACACGTTCGCGTGGAGTGGTCCGGCCACCTCTGGATGGTCACCGAGTGAACTTGCTTGCATACCAGCAGTGATGGATTGGTGTGGCCGTGCGGTCCGGCGGCCTCTCAAGAGAGGAACTCCCTCCATGCGTCTTCGTTCCGCTTGTCTCAGTGCCGCCGTCGCGCTGGGCATGACCGTTCTGGCAGCCGGCACCGCGGATGCGGCCGGGCCGCTCAGCGGCACCAAGGTCCGCAACTGGCAGACCGGTTTCGTCCTCGGCGTCGCCGGCAACTCCACGGTCGGCGGCGCTCAGATCCAGTACCAGAGCGACACCGAGGACCTGGCCCAGAAGTGGGCCATCGAACCGGTCACCGGCACCACCTTCCTGCTGCGCAACCTCCACAGCGACATGTGCGTCACCGCCGTGGACGGCGGCGACACCGAAGCCCTCCAGCAGCGCCCGTGCGACTCCCGGTGGAGGGAGCAGACCTTCACCCTGGAGGACTCCACCAGGCCCGACCGGTACCGGCTGCGCAACCTGGCCCACAGCAAGTGCCTGCACCCCTACGCCACCGGCGCCCCCACCCACGCCCGGCTGTACGCCTGCGGCAACAACACCTACCAGACCCACTCCTTCGACGTCCGCTGACCTCCGGTCCCCGGAAGGGGAGTGCGGGCCCGGCCCAGACAGCCGCACTGGCCGGGCCCGGCCCGCTGACAACCCTGGCACGCACCGCCCGCGGGCGCCGGCCGGACACCCGCAGCTGCAGCCCGGCCCGGCCGGTCGCGAAGCCGGCGAAACCCAGCCCAGCACCGCGCCCCGCCGACACCGCGACACAAACCCCCTTTTGATGAGAAGGCCGCAGCCAGCCCGCTCACACCCCACCACGCCCCACACCCCTGCATGGGGGCGCGCCATGCCCGCCGTGCCGGGCGCACTTCTCTTTCTTCGGCCGGGCCGGGAGCCTGTGCCGTCCTGCCACCGTCACCGGTGTGGTGTTGAGATGGATATTCACTCCCCCGGATGGCGTACGGCCCCGGACGGCATACGGGCCCGTCCCGCAGCCCATGCATGCGGGCATGAGATCCGCCTTCCGCACCGCCACCGCCGCCGCCCTGGCCACCCTCGCCGTGCTCGCCACCCCCACCCCGGCGACCGCGGCCTCCGAGACCACCACCGTGACCGCACCGCTACGCGAAGCCCTGGCCGCCCTGCCGGTCCAGGCAGAAGACCGCACCGGCTACGACCGCGACGCCTTCCGCCACTGGATCAACGCCGACCGGGACGGCTGCACCACCCGGCCTGAGGCTTCCCCTTGATCGTGGACACCTGGAGACTGGGATCTTGAGGTTCCAGAGGAAGTAGCACCAGGTGGGAAGCAAGTTCACGAAGCGGTACTCGGACGAGTACAAGCGGGACGCGATCGCGCT
>NZ_JBXUOY010000188.1:0-10745 GCF_057196705.1 Streptomyces sp. ATLC9
CCGCCGGCCGGCCCCCCCCCCCGCCCCGCCCCCCCCCCCCCCCGCCAGGGGGCCGCTGCCGTAGGGCCCGTACAGGTCCAGCAGCCGGGTGCGGGCCGCCTGCAGCCGGTGCGAGATGATCTCGGCCATCCGCAGGGCCACCGCGCGTCCCAGCAGCGGGTCGGCGTCGCACAGTTCCCGCACCCGGGCGGCGTCGAACTCCAGGGCCCGCACCGGACTGAGCGCCTCGGCGCCCAGCTGCCAGGTGTAGGGCGGGAAGAGCCAGGACCAGCCGAGCAGGTCACCGTGGGAGAGGGTCTCCACCGCCGCCGGGCGGCGGCCGGGCACCCGCATGTCGAGGGTGACCGAGCCGGTGCGGATCACCCAGAACCGGTCGGCCCGGTGGCCCTCCTCGGAGATGCGGGCGCCGGCGGGGAAGGAGACCTCGCGGGCGAGCTCCAGAAGCCGCTCGCGGTTCTCCGGGGGCAGCGCCCCGAGCAGGTTGCTGGCAGTGACGATCATGACGGGCCTCCCTGGCGGTGAGACGGGTGGTGCGCGCGGAGGCGTCCGCTTCCGGCCGGGTGTCGTGGCGGTCCGCCGCCGCTGCCTCTACTCCCGTTGTACTCCCGCGGCCGGGAAGTGGTGCCTCGTCGTCATCGTCGGATTTCCCGCCCCGCCGGGGCAGGGGCCGTACGGGGGCCGCGGGCGGGACCTTCGGCCCCCTCGCACGGACCCGCGGGCCCCTGCCGCGCCGGCCGCCGCCGCGGGACGGTGTGAACGTGCCCGACCGGCGGGCCGACTTCCGCGAAGGGGATGAGTGACATGGCGGTCCCCGGCCACACCCGCGGACACCGGGAGTTCCATCTCCCGGGCCGCACTCGTCTCCGGCGAGACCGCGGCCGCGACGGCCGCGGTGAGCCCGCCGTCCCGGAGCGGACCACCGGCCCGGGGGAGGCCGGACCCGCACGACGGGGACCGGTGGCCCCTGCCGAAGACGGGTACCCGGACCGATCACGGAAACGAAAGCGGCGGAAAGCCGCCCGCCAACGGAGGTGTTGTGATGGTACGTACGGTCACCGTGGGAGTGGACGGCTCCGCCGAGAGCCTGGCCGCCGCCGACTGGGCGGCCCGGGAGGCGGCTCGGCGCGGGGTGCCGCTGCGTCTCGTCCATGTGCGGGAACCCGACCCCTTCACCCCTCCGGACTCCTTCGCCGACCCCGAGACCCGGCAGCACTGGGCCCAGCGGATCCCGCGCGAGGCGGCGAACGACCTCGCCCACCACCACCCGGAGCTGGAGATCACCACGGACCAGCTCACCGGCAGCCCCTCCGAGGTGCTGACCGCGGTCGCCGAGCAGGCCGAGGTGCTGGTCATCGGCACACGCGGCCTGGGACCCGTGGCCGGTTTCCTGGTCGGCTCCGTCGGCCTGGCCACCGTCGCCCGTGTGAAGTGCCCGGTGGTGCTGGTGCGGGCCGGGACGTCGAGGGAGGACGGGCCCGAGGGCGCCGAGTCCCCGGCCCCGCGGCGCGACGTCGTCATGGGACTGGAGCTGTACCGGCCGGCCGACGAGCTCGTCGAGTTCGGCTTCGAGGCCGCCGCCCGGCGCGGCGCGGCGCTGCGGGTCATCCACGGCTGGAACCCGCCGCTGGTCTACGGCGTCGACCCCGTCGCCGTCGATCCCCGTCTGGCCACCGACCTGGCCCGGGAGAGCTCCCGCAACCTGAACGACGCGCTGCGCCACTGGCGGGAGAAGTACCCGGACGTCGAGGTGAAGGCGCAGGCCGTGGTGGGCCGGGCCGCCCGCCACCTGACGGGGGCCTCCGAGGACGCCTCGCTGGTCGTCGTCGGCCGCCGCATCCGCCGTTCGCCGATCGGCTTCCACATCGGGCCGGTCGCCCACGCGGTCATGCACCACTCCAAGGCGCCCGTCGCCGTCGTCCCGTTCGGCTGACAGGCGTCCGCCGCGGCGGCGGACGCACGCAGGGCCGCGGCCCCGGCGTCTCCCGCGTGGGCGGCATGCCTCCCGGACCGGCGCGCGGGGAAAGGGGAAGGCGCCGGGCGCGGCGGGCTCGGCGCGGAGGCGGGACCGCGGCGGCACGGCGCCGTCAGATGGTCATGGCCTCCTGGATCCACCGCCGCACCCGGTAGGGCAGCCACACCACCAGGGGTCCCACGTCGGCCACCAGGCGCTCCTCGCGGAACTCCGCCAGGACCGGCGCCGGCACGTCGTCGGCGCGTGCGCCGTGGTCGAGCGCGGTGATGGCCGCGTGGTACTCGGGCCCGTCGGCGGTGAAGCGGCGCAGATCCCCCCAGCGGCGGTCGCGTATCTGCACGAAACCGGGCCCCTGCCGCCACAGGCACTTGCACAGGTAGTGCCCCTGGCGCCACCGGGCCAGCGCCCCGGCCGCGTCCTCGGGTCCCTCCAGCTCACCGGGCGGCTGGAGGTGTCCCAGGACCTGCCAGCCGTCGGAGGGCTCCGGGGGCAGCCGCAGCCGCCACTCGACGAACACCGCGCGTGCGGTGAGGTCGCGCACCAGGCACAGGTCGCGGACGGCGCGTGCCGCGGCGCCGGGGTCACCGGCGGCGGTGAGGTCCACCGGGTGCGGCAGTCGCACCCGGCGGGCGCCCGCCTCCCACAGCCGGTCCACCGCCGCCGCGACCGGGCCCTCGACGCGCACGTCGTCCAGGCGCATGCCGGGCAGCGCGCACGCCCGCGGGTCGTAGTCGCGCCAGGCGGCGACGGTCAGCGGCGCCGGGCCGCCGGGGCGTTCCGTGGTCGTCGTGCTCATCGTTTCCTCTCCCTCGTACGCCTGCCCGGCCGGTGGCCGGTGGCCGGTGGTCCGCGGCCTTCGGCGGCCCGCGGAATCCTCAGACAGCGGCCGTCGGCCGCGCCGCCGGTGCGGAGCCGCCCTCCCGCGGGGCGGCGTGCAGATGGCGCATGAAGTCCAGCCGCAGCAGGTCCTCGTTGACCGCCGCGGGGGCCACGTGGACGTACTGGCCGCCCTCCGCGAAGACCAGACCGAGTTCCAGCCAGCGCCTCAGCAGCCCCGCCACGGCGTCCTCCTCCACGGCGTACCGCAGCCGGGCGGTGAGTTTGCGGGTGAGGGCCGCCGGAGCGTGCGGCTGGTCCAGCAGCCGGAAGGCCGCGACCTCCAGCGGGTCGGTCAGCTCCAGCGCGCCCCAGTCGAACAGCCTCCGACGACTGACCAGCACGATCCGGTCGCCCAGGTCGGCGTGGGTGAGCCTGCTGTCGGTGTGGGCCTTCTTCCAGGCGGCCAGCGCCTCGTTGAGCGACTTGACGGTCTCCTCACCGATGCCGCGCGCCGGTGCCTCGAACACATAGGCCAGGTCGTACAGCTCCTCTTCGGGCAGGTCGTAGGTGAAGCGGTAGTGCTCCTCGGCGCGCAGCCCGGAGAAGCCGAGCTCGGGGCGGGTGAAGTACGGGCTGAAACGCTCGATGGCGATGCGGGCGGACAGGTCGACCGGCGGGTCCAGGTGTTCCAGTGCCGGTATCTGGGCGATGACCCCCTCGTAGTCGGCGGCCGTCTCGCCGGGGAAGCCGTGGAGGTAGTTCCAGGAGACCGACAGGCCGGTCTCGGCGCCGTCCCGCAGCATCCGCACGTTCTGGCAGCCGCTGACCCCCTTGTCCATCAGCCCCAGCACACGGCTGTTGAGGCTCTCGATGCCCGGCTGGACGTAGATCAGGCCCGCGTCCGCGAGGGTGCGGAGCTGGGAGCGGCGCATGTTGGCCTTGATCTCGATGTGCAGCCGCAGGTCGTACCCGCTGTCGATGATGCGGGGCAGCACCGTGTTGAGGTAGCCCATGTCGAGGATGTTGTCGACGACGTACATGTCCAGCACCCGGTGCCGGCGGGCCAGCTCCATGATCTCGTCGTGGAAGACCTCCGGGCTCTTGCTGCGGAACTGCATGAACGAGCCGTTGAGTCCGCAGAAGGTGCAGTGGTGCTTCTCGCCCCACCAGCAGCCGCGGGCCCCCTCGACGACGAGCTTGGGCTCCACCCAGTTGCGGGCCACGGAGGCGGCCAGCCGCTCGAAGTAGCCGGTGTAGTCGGGCGGGAGGATGGCGGAGGGGGGCATCGGTGAGGTGCTCATCGGGTTGGCGGTGCTGGTTCCGTCCGCCCCGCGGTGGCACAGCCCCGGTATCTCCGACGGGTCCGACCCCTCGGCCAGCGCCGTCAGCAGGCGCGGGAAGGCCACCTCGCCCTCACCGCGCACCACGTGATCGACGAAGGAGAAGTTGCGGTGGATGGTGGCGCCCTGCTCGGCGTCGCAGTTGGCGCCGCCCATGACGGTCACGATGTGCGGGGCCAGCAGTTTGACCTGCCGGGCGGCGGCCAGCGCCGCGGTGTTCTGCTGGAAGGTGGAGGTGAAGCCGACCACGTCCGGTCCGTACGCCACGATCCGCTCGGCGGTCTCCCGGACGAACTCCGGTGCGATCCGGTGCAGTTCCCGCGTCAGCCGCAGACGGGAGGACCGCAGCCTCCCCTTCATCACGGCGGTGAACTCCTCGCTCCGCCACTCGGGATCGTCGTAGAGCGCGGAGGAGAACACCCAGTCGCCGCATCCCATGAAGTAGGAGGACAGGGCGTAGTACTCGTAGTCGTCACCGGAGAACTCCATGCGGCCGGTGATCCAGTCGGTGAACTCCAGGTTGGCGTGCAGCACCTCGGCCCGGCCGCCGGGAACCCGCTCGTCCACGCTGCGTTTGAGGATGCCGAGCGCCAGGGACGGCAGATCGATCGGTGACCAGGGCATGTTGACCAGCAGGACGCGCATGGCAGCTCCTCGGTACGGAAGATATGGCCAGAAGCGGGCGGTGGCGAGGGCCGGCGGCCGCCCGGCCCGGCGGTGAGGGCCGGGCCGGGCGGTGAGGAGTCACTCCTCCTCGGTGTCCTCCGCGTTGCGGAACGGGACGGTGACGGTGACGCCGACGGAGGGCTTGCGGTTCTCCTCGTCGCCCGCCAGCGGGTCGTTGTTGATGACGTCCTTCTGCATGGCTACCTCCTCTCGTGGTCCACTCGGTTCCCGGCCGCCGGTGCCGGCGGCCGGTCCTGCCCCCGCCCCGGCCGGGGCGGGGAGTCGTGGTCGCGGCCGGTGACCCGGCCGGCGCCGCGCAGCTCCCGGTCCAAAAAGCCCAGCGCCCGGCGGAGCAGGGCCACGTGGTCGCCGCCGAGGTAGCCGTCGTGGCCGGAGTCCAGCCACATCTCCTCGTGGCGCACTCCCGAGGCGCGCAGCGCCGCCAGGTACGTGCGGACCTGCTCGGGCGGGCACTTGACGTCGTGGAGGGCCGCGGCCATCAGCAGCGGCGCCCGCACCCGGTGCGCGTAGTGGACGGGGGAGCTGCGCGCGTAGAGCTCGGGCACCTGTTCCGGGGTGCCGCCGAACAGCGCCTCGTCCAGGGCGCGCAGGGCCGGCGTGCCGGTGCGGTGGGCGGTGGCGCAGTCGGCCAGCGGTTTGACGGCCACCCCCGCGCGCCACAGTCCGGGCCGGGTGCCCAGCGCCAGCAGGACGAGGTAGCCGCCCCATGAGGTGCCCCACAGTCCCACCGCGCCGGGATCGGCCAGCCCGCGCGCCAGTACGTGGGACCGGACCGAGACGAGGTCGGCCACCTGGGTCAGACCCACCCCCTGGCCGTACGCCGTGCGCCAGCGGGGGCCGTAGCCGGTGGAGCCGCGGTAGTTGACGCGGGCCACGGCGAAGCCCGAGGCGACCAGCGAGTGCACGGTCGGGTCGTAGGCGTCCCGGTCGTGGTCGGCGGGACCGCCGTGGACGAGCATCACCAGGGGCGGGCGGACGGCGGGGCGCTCCTCGGGAAGGCTGAGCAGGGTGTGGACGTCCCCCTCCGGCCCGGGCGTCCACAGCTCGGTGTGCCGCCCGGGCACCCGGACGGCGGGTGAGTCCGCGGCCGGCGGCGGGGCGCCGGAGGCGGAACGGGCGTGCGGCGGGGTGGTGGTGTCGGTCCACAGGTAGTGCACGTCCCCGTCCGGCCGGGGCACGGCGTCCAGGACGCTGCCGGGGGGCACCGGCACGGGTGTCAGGGTCCGCCGGTCCAGGTCGGCGGTGAACAGCAGGCTGCGGCCGCGGCGGTCCTGGCGCACCAGGAACCGGCGTCCCCGGGGGTACCAGCGGGCGGTGATCTCGGTGTCGAAGGCGCACCACCGGTGCGGTCGCACCCCGCCCCCCGCATGCCAGGTGGCGGTCGTGTAGCGGTCGCCGTCCTGCCGCACCAGCAGCAGCTCCGCCTCGCCGTCCGCGCCGCCGTCGCCAAGGGCGCGGGGAGCGGCGGGGGCGAATCCCAGCGCCCACAGCCCGCCGTCCCGGCCTGACAGCTCCGCCACCGTCCCGCCGGAGGCGGTGTGGACGGTGACGGCCCGCTCCGAGGAGGCGGACCGGGTGACGACCAGCAGGCGGCCGTCCGGGGAGAGCCCGGAGAGGACAGCGTGCCCCTCCACTCGCAGGGCCGGCCTGCCGGGGCCGCCGCGCCGGCCGACGTGGACGGTCAGACCGCTCCCGTCGCCGAGTCCGACGGCCACCGTCCCGCCGGCGCCGACGGCCAGTCCGCGCGGGGTACCGTCGGGCAGGCCGGTCAGGCCGGGCCGTACGGGACCGCCGTGGAAGCCCTGGTGGAGCCAGTGGCCGCGGCCGGTCTCGTCCTCCTGGAACCACCAGAGGGCGGCGTCGGCGTCGATGGCGCAGTGCAGGGTCCCGCCGGGATGGTCGGTGACCTGCCGGGTGCGGCCGGTACGGGCGTCGAGGGCGAAGACCTCGCAGCGTCCGCCGGCGTCGCCGGTGAACACCATCAGCGCCGGGTCGCCGGGACAGACCTCGGGCAGCACCGGCCGGTAGACGCGGTAGCCGGACGCGGGGCGGCCCGCGTCCGGCGCGGATGATGCGGGAGCGCTCACGAGGCCTCCTTCGCCGTGGCGACCGGCCCGGGGGAGGGCGTGGACAGGGTGCCGCGGGCCACCGCCAGCGTGGTGCCCGCGGCGAGCACGGCCAGCAGCACCGCGCACCCCGCGATCGTCGGCACGACCCCGGCCCCGGCCACGGCCGTCCCCGCGGCGAGGGGCGCCACGGCCGCGGCGATCCCCGCCGCGGTGGCCAGTGCCGTTCCGGTACGGGCCAGCAACTCGGGCGGCGTCACCCGCAGCACGCGGGTCTGGAGCGCCACCACGGCGGCCGGGACCAGCAGGGAGACCGCGCCGAACAGCAGCCCGTACGACCAGGGACCGCTGCCGGCCGCCAGCCCGGCGGTGGCCGGCACGACCAGCCACGAGACCGCCACCAGCGTCCGGGGTGCGGTCAGCCGCCGCAGCACGGCCGGTGCGGCCAGGGCCCCGGCGAGACCGGCGGCGCCCGCGACGGAGAACACCAGCCCCACCGCGGCCGGGCCCCGTCCGTCCCCCTGGAGGGCGAAGACGACCGTGTAGTGGAGCGTGACCAGCAGCCCGCCGGCGGCGGCCGTCCACACCAGCACCAGGCGCAGTACGGGGGAGCGCAGGACCAGGGCGAGTCCCGCTCCCGCCTCGGAGGCGTAGGCCGCCCACCGGGCCCGCGAGGAGGGTGCGTCCCGCCGCCCCGCCCCCGCCGGGGCGAGGTCCGAGCGCATGCCGCGCACACACAGCGCGGCGACGAGGTAGGACAGGGCGTCCGCCAGGAACGGCAGCCACCGGGCGGCCTGGTAGAGCAGCCCGCCCAGCAGCGGTCCCAGTACCAGGGCGCCCTGCTCGCCTGCCTGGAGCCGCGAGACCACCCTCGGGTGGTCGTCCACGGGGCAGACCAGGGCCACGGCGCCGCGGGCCGCCGCCTCCTGACAGGAGGTCGCGACGCGCTCGGCGAGGACCGCGGCGAACAGATGCGCCGGGTGGAGCGAGTCCACCGCCAGGGCCACCGCGAGCGACCCCAGCGCGGCGGCGGACACCGCGGCGGAGAGGATCATCACGCGGCGGCGGGCGCCCCGGTCGGCGGGTACGGCGGCGAACGGGCCCAGCAGCAGCCCCAGCGCGGTGGAGACCCCCGCGACCGCTCCGACGAGTGCGGGGGAGTACCCCAGACCCAGCAGGAGCAGGGGGAGGGCCAGACCGGAGATCTGGGTGCCCAGGGCGTCGGAGCTGTTGGCCCACCACAGCAGCCGTACGTCGCGGCCCGGGACGGGGGGCCGGCGCCCGCCGCCCACCGTCCCGGCGGCCTCGGCCCGACTCACCGGCGCTGCCGGGACCGGCGGTGCGGCGCGGAAGGGGAGGTGGTGTACGGCGTGGCGGGCGGGACGGCGGGCTGTGCGCCCAAGCGGATCAATGCGGGTGAAGCACCCGCCCTCCGTCGTACCGGCCCTCGTTCCACGCGCAACCCCTCCACTCGATCTCCACGAGGTGTCCGTGAAGGCCGGATCTGATGGTTCACATGCGAAGAAACCGTGGGAGAACCACGGCGGGCGGGAGTCTATCCACGCGGCGACGTGGGTCACAAGGGGCTTGGGAGAAACGCGAGTTGGGGCGCGGAACGGAACGTGTCCGTTCGCGTCCCGGTGCGTCCGCTCCACCGGGCTCCGACTCCACCGAGGCCGCCACCGCGTGCAGTTTCGCGATGCCGCCGTCGGTGGTCCACGCCTTCCGGTCGCCGATCACCCACTGGCGCGGGCCGCTCTGCCCCTCGGCGAGGCCGGGGCGGAAACCGCTCGAGATCCGCGTCCGTTCCTCACGCCCCGGGGATGTCGAAGTAGCGGGTCAGGCCGGAGGCCAGGCCGACGTCACCGGCCGGCTTCAGCCTGCGGGCCGTGAACACCGTCACGGGGCTGGCGTTACCGGAGACGAGCCTGAGGAACTCGGCGTCGCCCATGGTCAGCGTCACGCGCGGGTCGGTCTCGCCGCATCCCTCGCGGACCGTGCAGACGCCGCCGGAGATGGCGATCTCGCGGACGACCTCGGTCTCCCCGGTGATCCTCCAGCGGACCGCGGCCTCCGGTGATCCGGCCCGTTCGGGGCGGAAGTGCCGCTCCACGCGCCGGAAGACCTCGTCGAGCACGCGCATCCGCGGCTCGCCGCGCATGATTCCGGTGATCTCCCCGGTGGACAGGCCCTCGACGGTTCGTGCGAACTCCTCGGGGGAGACGGCGGTGAGGTCGAGGGCGGCGAGGTCGGCCGGTTCCCGGCTGAAGCCGTTGGTCACGGGGCTCCCCTCCACTCCCCTTACCCGAGAGCAGATTTACTGGCGGGTAATATTATGGCACGGTAGACAGGCCGACAAGGGTGAGTGGCGAACGCAGGCGACGGGTGCCCCGGCGGATCCGGGAACAGCGGATCATCGACGTGGCGGTCCAGGTCTTCGCGAGGCGCGGATACCACCCCGCCTCGGTGGACGAGATCGCCGCGCGGATACTCGCGTCCCGCGCCGCCGTCCCCGCGGTCCCGGTCCTGTCCGTGCCGCCGGTCCCGCCCAGGTGGTGAACCGCGCGAACCGAGCCCACCCGGAACCGCCGGCACCCCGAACCACCGGAACCCCGCGCGTGTGACGGCCGAACGGCCCACCCTCCGCCGATCGGCCGAGCGTGACAGGAGAAGAACGCGGCGCTGCCGGAGCCTGGGGGAGACGGCCCGGCGAACGGCCGGACGTCCCCTTCCCGACACCCGGAGGGCACCATGCGCCACATCATCCGAGGTGACCGCGCGGCGCTGGCCGCGATCGCCATAGTCCTGGCCGGCTGTTCCGCGACGGCCGGCCCCAGGACTCCCGCCCCACCCGACGACAGGGCGCCGAAGGCGCCGGGGAACACACAGCGGGACTCCCACCAGAACCCGCAGCGCGACAGATCCGCGGGGGCGCGGGACGGGGCGGTGGGAGCCAACGAGCTGGGCGCCGTACCGGTGTTCATGTACCACCGGATCACGGAAGACCCCCAGATCGTCGACGACCGCACCCCCCAGGAGTTCCGCGCCGAGCTGGAGCGGCTGGCGCGGGAGGGCTATGTACCGGTCACCGCACGGGAGTTCACCGGCGGAGAGATGGACATACCCGCCGGAACGCACCCGGTGGTGCTCACTTTCGACGACTCCACCCCCAGCCAGTTCCGGCTGGACGCGGACGGCCGCCCCGCCCCCGGCACCGCGGTGGACATCCTGCTGGACGTGGCCGGGCGTCACCCGGGTTTCCGGCCCGTGGCGACCTTCTTCGTCAACGCCGACCCGTTCGGCGAACCCGGCGGCCGCAAGACGCTGAAATGGCTGGACGACCACGGGTTCGAGATCGGCAACCACACCCTGGAGCACAGCGTCCTGGGGGACGCCGACGACGCGATGGTCCAGTGGGACATCGCCTCCAACCAGTGGCTGATCGACAAGGCGCTGCCCGACTCGCCGGTGGTCTCGATGGCGCTTCCCTACGGCTCCATGCCCCGCGACCGGCAGCTCGCCCTCACCGGTGAGTACGGCGGCGTGCGCTACCGCCACCAGGGCGTCTACCTGGCCGGCGGCAGTCCCGCGCCCTCGCCCTACTCCGCGGATCTCGACCCCGGAGCCATCCCGCGCATCCGCTCCCAGGCGGCCGCCGCCGAGGAGGGCGCGTACAGCTCCGAGGCCTGGCTGGACAAGCTGGACGACGGCACGGTCGAGCCCTATACCTCCGACGGGGACCCGGAGACCGTCAGTTTCCCCCGAGAGCAGGCGCACCGGCTCGCCTTCGACCACCAGGAGGCCGCACGGCCGTACTGACCGGCCGTGCGGACCGGCCGGGGGGGGCGGGGGGGGGGGCGC
>NZ_JBXUOY010000189.1:0-10718 GCF_057196705.1 Streptomyces sp. ATLC9
GGCCCGGACCGTGCCCGCCTCCGCCGACGGAACCGCCGCGCCGGCGCCCGCACCCCTGCCCGCGCCCGTGTCCGCCGGCGCCACCGCGCACGGCGAGCGGATCCCGCTGCGCGGGCTGCGCGGTACGGTCGCCGACAAGCTCTCCACCTCCCGGCGCGAGATCCCCGACGCCACGTGCTGGGTGGACGCCGACGCCACCGAACTGCTCGCCGCCCGGCGGGCGATGAACGCCGCGGGGCCGAAGATCTCCCTGATGGCGGTCCTCGCCCGGATCTGCACGGCCGCCCTCGCCCGCTTCCCCGAGCTGAACGCGACGGTGGACACGGCCGCGCGCGAGATCGTCCGGCTGCCCGGGATCCACCTGGGTTTCGCCGCGCAGACCGACCGCGGGCTCGTGGTCCCCGTCGTACGCGACGCCCACGACCGCAACGCGGCCGAACTGTCCGAGGAGATCGCCCGGCTGACCGAGTCCGCCCGTGCGGGGAGGCTGACGCCCGCCGAGCTGACCGGCGGCACCTTCACCCTCAACAACTACGGGGTGTTCGGAGTGGACGGCTCGACTCCGATCATCAACCACCCCGAGGCGGCGATGCTCGGAGTGGGCCGCATCATCCCCAGGCCGTGGGTCCACGAGGGCGAGCTGGCGGTGCGCCAGGTCGTACAGCTGTCCTGCACTTTCGACCACCGGGTGTGCGACGGCGGTACGGCGGGCGGCTTCCTGCGGTATGTGGCGGACTGCGTCGAACACCCGGCGGTGCTGCTGCGCACCCTGTGACATCCGCCGGCCCGGGCCGGGGCCCCCGACCGCCCGGGCCCGGGCGGAGGGGGTCACACTCGGGGCATGACGCATGTGTACGAGGCCGTCGTCATCGCCGGCGGCGCCGCCCGCCGGCTCGGCGGGACGGACAAGCCCGCCCTCACGGTCGGGGGCCGGACGCTGCTCGACCGGGTGCTGGACGCCTGCGCGGACGCGGCGCGGACGGTGGTCGTCGGCCCGCGCAGGCCGACGGCCCGGCCGGTGGACTGGACGCGCGAGGAGCCGCCCGGGGGAGGGCCGCTGGCGGCCCTCGACGCCGGACTGCGGCGCACCGGGAGTGAGACGGTGCTGGTGCTCTCCGCCGATCTGCCGTTCCTGACCTCCGCCACCGTGCGGGCGCTGCTGGACGCCCTGTGCGCCGCACCCGGCGCGGGGACCGGCCCCGGCGGCCCCGGCGGCCCCGCCGGTCCCGACGGGGCGATCGTGGACGACGGGCGCGCCCAGCCCCTCCTGGGCGCCTACCGAGCCGAGTCCCTCCGCCGCGAGCTGGCCCTGCTCGCCGCCGAGCACGGACGTCCGGCGAACCTTCCCCTGCGGCTGCTCACCGACGAACTCGCGCTGCGCCGTGTCGTCCCCGCCCGCCCCGAGGAGGCCCGCGACTGCGACACCTGGGAGGAACTCTCCTCGGCCCGCTCGCGGATCAGGGAGCATGGACGCGTGCTGAACGAATGGATGACCGCGGCCAAGGCCGAACTCGGTATCGACCTCGATGTCGACACCGCCGCCCTCCTCGACCTCGCGCGGGACGCCGCGCACGGTGTGGCCCGGCCCGCCGCCCCGCTGACGACCTTCCTCGTCGGGTACGCGGCGGCGCGTGCGGGCGGGAGCCCCGAGGACGTGGCCGGGGCCGCGCGCAAGGCCGCCGAACTGGCCCGGCGCTGGGCCGCGGAGGCGGAGGGAACGGAGCGGGCCGGCGGGGGCGGGGAGCCCCGCGGCGGAGAGGGAACGGACGCCGGATGAGCGGCGACGAACTGGCCGACGCCCTCGCCCTGGCCAACGGCCGCGGTGATGACCGTGGTGGCGCGTACGGCGACGCGTACGGGGGAACCCGCCGTGACACGCGCGGCACCGGGCACGGTGACGGCCGGTCCGGGGGACGGGGCCACAGCCCGGCTCCGCGGGAGAGCGGCCCGCACGGCTCCCAGGAGGCCGTACGGCACCCCGACTGGCCCGCCGCTCGTGCCGCCGCCGCCCGTGCCGGTGCCGGACGGCGTTCCGGACCCGTCGCCGTCCCCCTGGACGCGGCTCTCGGCCACCGTCTCGCCGCGCCCCTGACCGCGCTCACCGACCTGCCGGCGTTCGACACCTCGGCCATGGACGGCTGGGCCGTCTCCGGGCCCGGCCCGTGGGAGCCGCTCGGTCCCGGGGACGGCGGAAACGACGAGGACGGCGCCCCCGGAGCGGCCCCCGCCACGCCCCGCGGCATCCTGGCCGGCGACGACCGCCCGGCCCCGCTCCCGGACGGCCACGCCGTCCGCATCGCCACGGGCGCCCGCATCCCGCCCGGCACCACCGCCGTGCTGCGCTCAGAGTACGGCGAGGTCCGCGACCGGCGACTGCGCGCGAACGCCGCGCCCCAGCACGGTGCGGACATCCGTCCGCGCGGCCAGGAGTGCCGGGTGGGCGACCACCTGCTGCCCGGCGGTACGCCGGTCACCCCGGCCGTGCTGGGCCTGGCCGCCGCCGCGGGCTGGGACGAGCTGCCGGTCCTGCGCCGCCCCCGCGTCGAGGTCCTGGTGCTGGGCGACGAGTTGCTGACCTCCGGCATCCCCTCCGGCGGCCGGGTCCGCGACGCACTCGGTCCGATGGTCGGCCCCTGGCTGGCGGCCATGGGCGCCGAGGTCACCGCGACCCGCCGTCTCGGCGACGACGCGGAAGCGCTGTACGCCGCGCTGGAGGAGACCGCCGCCGACCTCGTCGTCACCACCGGCGGCACGGCCTCGGGCCCCGTCGACCACGTCCACCCGGCCCTGCGCCGCCTGGGGGCGGAGCTGCTGGTCGACGGGGTGCGCGTACGGCCCGGTCACCCGATGCTGCTGGCGCGGCTGCCCTCGGGGGCGCATCTGGCCGGGCTGCCCGGCAACCCGCTGGCGGCCGTGTCCGGGCTGCTGACCCTCGCCGAACCGCTGCTGCGGGCCGCCACCGCCGCCGTCCCGCCCGGCACGCGACCCGGCACGCGGCACGGCGGGCCGTTCACCGAGCCGTCCGCCGCGGAGGCCGCCCTGCCCGTCGCCGCCCTCCTCGGTGAGGCCCAGGGCCACCCCCGTGACACACGGCTGGTCCCGGTCGTGCAGGATGGCGGTGGCGTGCGGCCGCTGCGGTTCAGCGGTCCCGCGATGCTCCGCGGTATCGCGGCGGCCACCGCTCTGGCGGTCGTGCCGCCCGGCGGCGCCGCCACCGGCACCGGCGTACACCTCCTGAGACTTCCGTGGGCGTGACGGCATGAACCACACCTCGCCCGAAGAGCTGCAGCACTTCGTGCAGCTTCCCGAGCCCGCGGCCGGGCCGCTGCGGCAGGTGCTCCGACGGCTGCTGGCCGCGCTGGCCGTCCTCCTGGTGACGGTGTTCCTGGTCTACCTCGAGCGCGAGGGCTACAGCGACAACGCCGACGGCGAGGTCTCGCTGCTGGACTGCTTCTACTACACCACCGTCAGTCTCTCCACGACCGGCTACGGCGACATCGCCCCGGTCAGCGACAGTGCCCGGCTGGTCAACGTACTGGTCATCACCCCGCTGCGCGTCCTGTTCCTGATCATCCTGATCGGCACCACCCTGGAGGTGCTGGCCGAACGGACCCGCCAGCAGTTCCGCCTGGCCCGCTGGAGGTCCTCCTTGCGCGACCACACCGTCATCATCGGTTTCGGCACGAAGGGCCGTTCCGCGGCCGAGACGCTCATCTCCACCGGGGTTCCCCGGGAGCAGATCGTGATAATCGACCCGAGCCGCAAGGTCGTCGAGGCGGCGAACGCCGACGGCTACACCGGCGTCATCGGCGACGCGACCCGCAGCGACGTCCTGCTGAAGGCGGAGGTGCAGCGGGCGGCCCAGGTGGTCATCTCCACCCAGCGCGACGACACCGCGGTCCTGGTGACGCTCACGGCCCGCCAGCTCAACCGCAACCTGCGCATCGTCGCGGCGGTGCGCGAGGAGGAGAACGCGCCGCTGCTGCGGCAGTCCGGCGCCGATTCCGTGATCACCAGCGCCAGCGCCGCCGGACGCCTGCTCGGCATGTCCATGCTTAGTCCGAGCGCGGGTGCGGTCATGGAGGACCTGATCCACCAGGGCACGGGCCTGAACCTCACCGAGCGCCCGGTCACCAAGGCCGAGGCCGGCGGCTCCCCGCGCGAGTGCAAGGACCTCGTGGTCTCCGTGGTGCGCGGCCACCGGGTGCTGGGCTACGACGACCCGGACGCGGCCGTTCTGGAGCTGACCGACCGCCTCGTCGTCATCCGCCGCGCCACCCCCTCCACCACCGTCATGCCCTCGGAGACCCCGCGGAGGTAGCGTCACCCCATGCACGCGATCACCATCACCGAACCCGGCGGCCCCGACGTCCTCGCCTGGACGGAGGTGGACGACCCCGTGCCCGGCGACGGCGAGGTCCTGGTCGAGGTGGCGGCCGGCGCCGTCAACCGCGCCGACCTCCTCCAGCGGCAGGGCTTCTACGATCCGCCCCCGGGCGCCTCGCCCTACCCCGGGCTGGAGTGCGCGGGCCGGATCGCCGGGCTGGGGCCGGGCGTGGGCGGCTGGAAGGCCGGCGACCGGGTGTGCGCGCTGCTCGCCGGCGGCGGGTACGCGGAGAAGGTCGCCGTGCCGCACGGCCAGCTCCTGCCGCTGCCCGAGACCCCCGACGGCCCGCTCGACCCGGTCGCCGCCGCCGCCCTCCCCGAGGTCGTGTGCACGGTCTGGTCGAACGTCTTCATGCACGCGAGGCTGCGCCCCGGCGAGACCCTGCTGGTCCACGGCGGGGCCAGCGGCATCGGCACCATGGCGATCCAGCTCGCCGGGGCCGTCGGCGCGAGGGTGGCGGTCACCGCGGGCAGCCGGGAGAAGCTGGAGCGCTGCGCGGAACTGGGCGCGGACGTCCTGATCGACTACCGCGAGCAGGACTTCGCCGAGGAGGTCCGGGCGGCCACCGGCGGGCGCGGCGCGGACGTGGTGCTCGACATCATCGGGGCCAAGTACCTGGAGCGGAACGTGAAGGCGCTCGCCCGCGGCGGCCGGATCGTCGTCATCGGCCTCCAGGGCGGGGTCAGGGGGGAGCTGAACCTGGGCGCGCTGCTCGCCAAGTGCGGTACGGTCTCGGCCACCTCGCTGCGCGGCCGTCCGCCGGAGGAGAAGGCGGAGATCGTCGCGGCGGTGCGCGAGCACGTCTGGCCGCTGATCGCCGCCGGGCGGGTCCGCCCCGTCGTGGACCGCACGGTGCCGATGAGTAATGCCTCCCGGGCCCACCGGGTACTCGAGGAGAGCGAACACGTGGGCAAGGTCGTCCTCACCGTCTGAGACGGGGGACGGGCCGCCGGGCCGAGATGCCGGGCCCGCGCGTTCGTGTGACGCTTGTTACATCATTGGATGCCTGGTACGGGAGGGGGCGTAGCGGTGAGGGAAGCCGCGATCACCCTGCTGGCCTGCGCGATGGTGCTCGTCCCGGCGCCCGTCGCCCTGGCCTCCCAGCAGTCCGCGGCCGTGGCGGCCGTTCCCGGCGGCGCGCGGGACGGGGTGGAGCCCGTGGCGGAGAGTTCGAGCGGGCCCTCCTCGTCCCCCACCGCCTCCCCGGAGGAACCGGAGGACGAGGAGAGCGGGAAACCCGGCGGACCGCGGGAGCCCGACGACCCGGAGAAGACGGAACGCCCCCCGCCGTTCAGCCTGCCGCCGTGGCCGCCGGACGGACCCTCCCCCGGCCCGGACCCGTCGCCCACGCCCACGCCCGATCCCACCTCCGGCGGTCCCTCCGGCGAACCGTCCGGTACGGCTCCCGGCGGGGACGGCGCGGGGGAGAGCGCTCCGGCCGGCTCCGCCGAGCCGCCGGGCATACCGGTGCGGACCACCGTCCCGCAGGGGCGGACCGAGCAGATCGTCGACCGGCGGGCCGGCACCGGCGAGCACTACGACGACTACGTGTACGACGACGGCCGGGGCGGCGAGGAGCGCGCCCGTCACCGTGCGACGCCCGCCACCGGCGGACAGCTCCTCCCGGTACTGCCGCTCGGCGCGGGGCTGACCTTCCTGGGCCTGGGCCTGGCCTCGCTCGCCCTGCGGCTGCGGCGCTGAGGCGGGCGGCACCGCACCCGGGGGATCGCCCGACGCCTGCCCGGGCGGGCATTGCAGAATGGGGGTATGAATCAGCCGATGAACGAACGCTCGCAGGAGAGCCGGCACGTCCTGGTCGTGGGGCCGGACGGGATGGCCCTCGGCAGCGCCGCCGCTCCCGGGGGCGGGGAGGGCGGCTCCGACGACGAGCCGCGTGAGATCCCCGTGACGGAGATGGTCGAGCAGCCCGCGAAGGTCATGCGGATCGGCAGCATGATCAAGCAGCTTCTGGAGGAGGTCAAGTCGGCCCCCCTGGACGAGGCCAGCCGCGCCCGGCTCAAGGAGATCCACGCCAGCTCGGTCAAGGAGCTGGAGGACGGCCTGGCGCCCGAGCTGATCGAGGAGCTGGAACGGATCTCGCTGCCGTTCACCGACGACGCGGTGCCCACCGACGCCGAACTGCGGATCGCCCAGGCCCAGCTCGTGGGCTGGCTGGAGGGGCTGTTCCACGGCATCCAGACGGCGCTGTTCGCCCAGCAGATGGCGGCCCGTGCCCAGCTGGAGCAGATGCGCCGCGCGCTTCCGGCGGGCGTGCTGCCCGACGAGGAGGGCGACGGGCGCGGCGGTCAGATCCGCTCCGGCGGCCCCTACCTCTGAGCCCCTGTCTCCGAGCCCCTGTCTCCGAGCCCCTGTCTTCGAGTACTTGCCTCCGGGCAGCCCGGATCCCACACGTGAGAGGGACCGGCACGCGATCCGCGTGCCGGTCCCTCTCACGTGTGCCGCCGTCAGCCCGCCGGGTGGCCGGTGGAGACGGTCAGCGTGATCTTGTCCTTCTCGGGGTCGAAGCCCTCGTAGGTCCCCGGGGACTGCTTGAGGACGGTGTTCTTCCCGTACAGGTTCTCGTCCTCGTACTCGACCTCGTCCAGGATCCAGCCCGCCTCGCGGATGCACTCCTTCACCGAGTCCAGGTGCTTGAACGTCAGGTCGGGCATGCTCGTCCTGCCCTTGTCGAAGAGGCTCTCCGACGCCTCCGTGCACTTGGCCGGGTCGATGGTCTTCGAGGTGTCCTCGTCCCTGAAGCCGCCGTCATCCCCGTCGCCGTCGTCGTCACCGCCCTCGTCGGTGTCCGTGCCGGCGCCGTCACCGTCGGTCTCCCGGCCGCCCGTGCCGCCGCCGGAGTCGCCCCCGCCGGTGCCCGCGGGCTGCTCCACCGTGCGGGCGGGCCCCGGGGTCTCGCCCGCACGCGGGTCCTCACCGCCACCGCCGTCGAGCGCCACCGCGATGATCACGGCGGCGACGACGATGATCGCCGCGACCGCGGAGCCGACGATCACCCCGGTGTTCCTTCCGCCGCCGGAGGGCTGGTGCGGGCCCTGGGGCGAGACGGTGTACGGCGGCGGCGTCGGGGTGCCGCCCTGAGGACCGTACGGGCCCGGAGCCGGGGCGGAGTAGCCCTGCCCGCCCGGCCCCGCGGCCCCGAAACCGGGCGTCGGCGCGTAGTGCGGCCGGTACGGCTGCTGAACGCTCGGCGGCGGGGTGCCCTGGGCGTCCACCGGCGGGAAGACCGACTGGGAGACGGCCGCGCCGCTGTTGGGACCGGGTGCGCCGCCGGCGATCAGCGGGGTGGTGCTGGAGGCGACCACCGAGTCGCGGACGCGCTCGCACTCCTGGCGCATCGACTCGGCCGTCGGAAACCGCTCGTCGGGGTTCTTCCGCAGCGCCCGCGCGACCAGCGCGTCCACGGCCGGGGGCAGCGACCGGTTGATCGACGACGGTACGGGCGGCTCCTCCTGGACGTGCGCGTACGCGATGGCCAGCGGCGAGTCCGCGTCGAAGGGGAGGCGTCCGGTGAGCAGCTCGAAGAGCATGACGCCCACCGAGTACAGGTCGGAGCGGGCGTCCACGCCGCGCCCCAGCGCCTGCTCGGGGGAGAGGTACTGCGGGGTGCCGACGACCATGCCCGTCTGGGTCATCGAGGTGACGCCGGACTGCATGGCGCGGGCGATGCCGAAGTCCATCACCTTGACCGTGCCGCGCCTGTTCAGCATGACGTTGCCCGGCTTGATGTCCCGGTGCACCAGGCCCGCCTCGTGGCTGGCCTCCAGCGCGGCCAGCACCTCGGAGACGACCGTCAGCGCCTTGTCGCCCGGCATCGCCCCGAGCCGGGCCACCTCCTCGTCGAGGACGGTGCGCAGCGGCTTGCCCTCGACGTACTCCATGACGATGTAGGGCACCGTCGCGCCGTCGCTCTCGTCCTCGCCGGAGTCGAAGACCGAGACGATGTTGGTGTGGGCCAGCTTGGCGACCGCCTGCGCCTCGCGGCGGAAGCGCTCCCGGAACGACTGCTCGCGGCCCAGCTCGGTGTGGAGGGTCTTGACCGCCACCTGGCGGTCGAGCACCGTGTCGTAGGCCAGGTGCACCGACGCCATGCCGCCCTGGCCCAGCAGATCGCGCAGTTGGTAGCGCCCGCCGCCGACCGTACGCCCCCGGTACGCGGCCCGCGCGCCGTCGTCGCTCATCTGACTGCTTCCCCCTCGGCGCCGCAGGACCGCCCTCTCGCCGGGCCCGCGCGTGTACGGTTGCTCCGCGTGGTGGTGCCCGTGGTGCCGCCGGCCGGACTTCGAAACGCCGGGCGGGACACCGGTCCACCCCTGGATCCCGCCCGCTGCTCCAGGCAGAGTCCGCCCCAGCGGCCGGACACGTCAAGGCGCTCGCCCGTTCCGTGACCCGATGCGCGCATACGCGTCACACGCGCTCGCGGGGGCGCCCGACATCGTAACTTGCCAGTTGGAGGCCCGAGCGGGTTGGATGGTCCGTTGCTGCCCCCAGCGCTCTCGGTACCACGTCCCGCGCCGCTCTCTTCACCTTCACCGAGGGGCACGGCTCCCGGACACTGTTAGCGTGCACAAGGAGCAGAGCGTATGGATCCGCGGCTCGCGGACCTGATCTACGGCGAGGACTGATGGCACAGACACAAGCCGCCGGAGGGCCTTCGGAGCCCGACGAGACTGCTGGTGGGGTGTCCGATTCGCCCGAGTCGTGGGGCAGTGGCGGTGTGGTGGGCGACGGGCGCTACCGCCTGACGCACCGGCTCGGCCGCGGTGGCATGGCGGAGGTGTTCGCCGCCGAGGACGTACGCCTGGGGCGCACCGTCGCCGTCAAGCTGCTGCGCGCGGACCTCGCCGAGGACCCGATCTCCAAGGCCCGCTTCACACGCGAGGCGCAGTCCGTCGCCGGCCTCAACCACCACGCGGTGGTGGCCGTCTACGACTCCGGCGAGGACGTGGTCGGCGGCAACACCGTGCCGTACATCGTCATGGAGCTGGTCGAGGGCCGCACCATCCGCGACCTCCTCCTCAACGCCGACGCGCCGCCGCCCGAGCAGGCGCTGATCATCATCTCCGGGGTGCTGGAGGCGCTCGCCTACAGCCACCAGCACGGCATCGTGCACCGCGACATCAAGCCCGCCAACGTCATCATCACCGGCAACGGCGCGGTGAAGGTGATGGACTTCGGCATCGCCCGCGCCCTGCACGGCGCGTCCACCACCATGACCCAGACGGGCATGGTCATGGGCACCCCGCAGTACCTCTCCCCCGAGCAGGCGCTGGGCAAGACCGTGGACGCCCGCTCCGACCTGTACGCCACCGGCTGCATGCTCTACGAGCTGCTGGCGCTGCGCCCGCCGTTCACCGGCGAGACCCCGCTGTCGGTGGTCTACCAGCACGTCCAGGACGAGCCGGTGCAGCCCTCGCGGGTGAACGACTCGGTGCCGCCGGAGCTGGACGGCCTGGTGATGCGGGCGCTGGCCAAGGACCCGGACGACCGTTTCCAGACCGCCGAGGAGATGCGCGGCCTGGTGCAGTACGCGCTGCGCATGCTCCAGGAGCAGGGCGGCCACACCGGCGGCCTGTGGAACACCGGCGCGGTGGTCTCCACCGGCGCCACGCCCGCCATGGGCACCCCGGGCTTCCACCAGGGCGGTGACACACCCTCCGCCACCCCCGCGGGCGGCTACGGTGACGACGCCGCGACCCGGGTCGGCCCGCCGCTGCTGATGGGCACCCCCGGCGGCGGATACGACGGCGGTTCGTACGGCGGCGGATACGACACCGGCGGCTACGGTGACGGACGCCGGGGCGGCAGCGGCCTGAAGTACGGGCTGATCGCCTTCTTCTCCGTCCTCGCCATCGCCGCCGGCGTCTTCCTGGCCGTCAACGGCAACGAGGGCGGCCAGGAGCAGAGGAAGCCGGAGAAGGACACCTCCACGCCCTCCCAGGGCGAGAGCTCCTCGGAGCCCTCGCCCGAGGAGGAGGAGACCGAGGATCCCGGCCAGGGCGAGGACACCGAGCCCGGCGGCACGGGCGGCTGGCAGAACGGCGGCGGGAACACCGGCGGCTCCGGCGGCTGGCAGCCCAGCCCGGAGCCCTCGCCCAGCGGCGAGCCCAGCGAGCCCGACGGCGGCACCGACGAGGGCGCGACCGAGGGCGGCGACGGCGGCTCCACCACCGAGGGCGGCGACGGCGGCTCCACCACCGAGGGCGGCGACGGCGGCTCCACCACCGAGGGCGCGACCGACGGTGGCGCCGGCGGCGACACCGGCACCACCACCGGCGGTGCCGACACCACCGGAGGTACCACCGCCGGCGAC
>NZ_JBXUOY010000190.1:0-10717 GCF_057196705.1 Streptomyces sp. ATLC9
GCCCCCCCCGCCCCCCCCCCCCCCCCACCCGCCCGGTACCGGGGTCAGTCCCGGCCGCTGGGGTTGTCATCGGAGAACTTGCGGGTGTCGCGCGGCTCGACGTAGGGCTCCTCGTCGGCCGGGTGTCCGTCCTCCATGGCCCGTCCGCGCTCGATCTCGGCGTTGGTCTCCTGGCCCAGCAGGATCACGATGTTGGTGATCCACAGCCAGATCAGAAAGATGATCACACCGGCCAGGCTGCCGTACGTCTTGTTGTAGTTGCCGAAGTTGGCGACGTAGAAGGCGAAGGCGGCCGATGCCAGGATCCACAGCAGCACGGCGACCAGACTGCCCGGACTGACCCAGCGGAAGCGGCGCTTGACGTTGGGCGCGGCCCAGTACAGCAGCGCGATCATGAAGGCGACCAGCAGGACCAGCACCGGCCACTTGGCGATGCCCCACACCGTCAGGAAGGTGTCGCCCAGACCGATGACGTCGCCGGCCCGCTGCGCGATGTCACCGGTGAAGACCACGGCGACGGAGCTCAGCGCCAGGATGAACAGCAGGACCAGGGTGATGCCCACCCGCACCGGCAGCGTCATCCAGATCGGCCGCCCCTCCTCGATGTCGTAGATGGCGTTGGAGGCGCGCATGAAGGCGGCGACGTAGCCGGACGCGGACCAGATCGCCAGGGCGAGACCGATGACCAGCGCGAACCCCGCGGCACCCTGGTTGCCCCGGAGCTGCGTGAGCATGCTCTCGAGGATGTCGCGCGCGGCGCCCGGCGCGATGCTGCCGAGGTTGTCGATCAGCGGCTGGATCGCGGAGCTGCCGATCACGCCCAGGATCGACACCAGCGCGAGCAGCGCGGGGAAGATCGACAGGATTCCGTAGTAGGTGAGGGCGGCGGCCCAGTCCGTGACGTTGTCGTCCTTGAACTCGGCGACCGTGCGTTTCAGCACGCCCTTCCAGGAACTCTTCGACAGGTCGGTGGGCTCCTCGGGGGCCTGCCCGGCGGAACCGTCCCGCCGCTGCCCGCTCTTCTGCTTCGACATGTGGTGGCACCTCGCCTGTTCCCGGCCGCCCCCGCCCCTGCGGGCGGGGGCGGCCGGGATCGTCTCAGTGCGCCGAGCCGGGGCTCTGGCGTCGGGTCTCGTCGGCCACGCCCTGCCCGGACCGGCGGGCCTGGCCCTTGACCTCGCCCGCCTGTCCGCGGGCCTCGTCGGCGGTGGTGCGGGCGGCGTCCGACGCGGTCTCCTTGACCTGCTGGGCCGCCTGCCGGCCGGACTGCCTGGCGTCCTCCTTCAGGTGCTCCACCGACTCCAGCGCCGCTTCCCTGACCGGTTCGGCCAGTCCGCCCGCCTTCTCGGAGAGCCGGCCCACCGCCTGCTCCTCCTTGCGCGAGCTGCGCATCATCGAGGCCGTCAGCATCCCGGCGCCGAAGGCGATCACACCGGCGGCCAGGGGGTTGCCCTGGGTCTTCCGCGCGGCGTGGTGGGGGGCGGCCCTGACGGCCTCGCCCGCCTGTCCGGCCCCCTCGCGCGCCCTGTCCGCGGTGTGCCCGGCGCTCTCACGGACCGACTGCGTCGTGTCCGAGGTGGTTCCCATCACTCGCTCCCGTACTACGGTCATCCTGCCCCGCGCCCGCTCCTTGCGGCGGCGGACGGCGTGGCGGGGGTTGGCTTGGTCGGCGAGCCTGCCGACGTCCTCCGACAGCTCCTGCCGGGTGGTGTCGATCCGAGCCCTCAGCTCGTCGGGTGACGTGCCCATTCGGCGTCCTCCTTGAGGGTCTGGACGGTGCGCTCCGGCTTGGGGTGGACCTGCTTCATCCGCGAGCGGCCCATCACATACATCACGGCCGCGGCCACGCCCCACAGGGCGGTGACGATGAGTGCCGCCCAGCCCCAGTCCATGACGTTGGCCAGGCCGAAGGTGAGCGCCAGAGAGGCGAACAGGACGGTCATGTAGCCGGCGAACCCGGCCCCGCCGTACATGCCGGCGGCCTTGCCCGCCTTGGTGGCCTCCTCGCGGATCTCGGCCTTGGCCAGCTCCACTTCCTGCCGGAACAGCTTCTGCGCGTCCGAGGTGACCGCGGAGAGCAGCTCGCCGATCGAGGCGTCCTCCTGCGCCGTCCTGCCCCGGGCCTCCGGACCGGTGTCCGGCCGATGAGTCGTGTACGCCATGTCAGCCCACCTCCGGACGGCGGGGAGTGTCGGGGGCTCCGTAGGTGCCGGTGCCGCCGGTGCCCGGGACGCCCGGGGTAGCGCCGTGGGAGGGCTCCCCGTAGCCCGGCATCTGCCGGACCTCTCCGCCCGGGGGCTGCGGGTGGGCCTCGTACCCCTGGGCCTGCGCCGTACCGGAGCCCTCCTGCCCGTGATGGTCCGCCTTGGTGCCCGCCTTGGCCATGCGCCCGATGGCGAAACCGGCCAGTGCCGCACCCGCCAGGAACGCGCCCGGACGGCGCCGCGCGAAGGACTCCACACCCTCGACCAGACCGCCGACGCCCCGCTCCTCCAGCGTGTCCGCCGCGCGGCGGCCGCCGTCGGCGGCCTGGGCCGCCAGGTTCCGCACCGGGGAGTCGGACCGGGTGTTCTCCGCCATGCCCGACAGGTCGTCGGCCCACTGGCGTATGGTGTCGGCCGTCCTCCTGGTCTGCGTGTCCGCCTCCTGCGTGGCACGCTCCCTGAGGTGGCCCGCCATGTTGACGACCTGGTCGCGGGCCTCGCCTGTCACGTTGCGCGCCTGGCCCCTGGCGCTGCCGGCCACGGTACCCGCGGCTTCCTTCGCCCGGTCGGCCGTGGCGCGGGTCTCCTGTTTCGCGGTCTGGCCTGTCTGCTGTGCGGGGCCGTTGCCCGTGATCGGAGATTCACTCACCGGTGCCTCCAGTTGGTCCTGCGGAACTTGCCTTTTGCGTCATATGTGACTAGTGGCTCACGAAAGGCGAAGTACCCGACCTTCGACCCGGCATTCCCCCGACATCCCCTTTGCCCGTCACCCCGGGAGCGCCCGGAAGCACCCCGGACACGCTCCGGCACGGCTGGGGCCCGAACGGAAGAGGTCGTCTCCGAACGGGCCCCAAGGGGTGGAACCGGCGGTTCAGCGGCGGCGCCGCCGCTCGTCGTCGGTCCCCTCCTCCTCGATGCGCTCCTTGCGCACCTGCCCCTTGACGGTCTCCTCTTCGGTGCGCTCGTCGGTGGTCAGACGCACCCGCTCCACCGGATGCGTCTCGGTCTCGACCACCGGACGCTCCTCGTGCAGGGTCACCTCGTACTCGGCCTCGGAGATCTCCGGGCCACTCGTGGCCTCGCCCCTGCTCTCCTCGGTGATGGGCTCGCGCTCCACGCGGACTTCCTCGCGCCGCACGGGCACCGTCTTCTGGACGTCCTCGGTGACCACGTACTTGCGCAGCCGGGCCTTGCCGGCCTCCTGGCGCTCGACGCCGACGCGCATCTCCTCCTCGGAGCGCGTCATGGCCTCGTCGCGGCCGCGGGCTCCGGCGCGGCCCCCCGCCGTACCGGCCGTGCCCGCCGCGGCGGCCGTTCCCGCGGCACCGGGCGCACCGGTGCCGGTGCGGCCGGTCTCCTGCCCGTAACCGCCCCAGTCGACGCCGTAGTAGTCGTACAGACGGCGCTCCTCCTGCTCGGACAGGTGCCCGCCCTGGTCCACGTCGACGTGGGGCGCGCCCTTGACCTGGTCCTTGGAGTACGGCACCTCCAGGTGGTCCTCCACCATGGCCGCGTCGTGGATCGGAACGAAGGTCTCATGGCTGCCGAAGAGCCCGGTGCGGACGCTCGCCCACTCCGGCTGGCCCGTCACGTCGTCGAGGAAGACGTGCCCCGTCTCCCCGATCTTCTTGCCCTCGGCGTCGTAGACCTGGTGGTCCAGCACCTCGGGTATCTGCTCCTTGGTGATCATGAGGCTCTCCTCGTCGCCGGTTCCTCTGACTCCAAGGCTGCGGGTAACCACCCGAAAGGACCCGGAAACCGATAAGTAATGCAAAATCAGCACAGAATGAACGGCCTCTCACCTGCCCAAGCGCGCCCTCCCCCGGTCCATCCGTGTAACGGCGGGAGGATCGGGTACTCCGGTCCCCGGCGATCCGAGCGGGCCGAAGGGAGAACGCCGCGTGCCGCTCCGGCTTGAGGACTACGCCCTGCTGGGCGACACACGCACCGCCGCACTGGTGGGCTACGACGGCTCGGTGGACTGGCTGTGCCTGCCCCGGTTCGACTCCGACGCCTGCTTCGCCGCCCTGCTGGGCCGTCCCGAGCACGGCCGCTGGCTGCTCGCCCCCAGCGACCGGGCACGGCCGCTGGCCCGCCGCTACCGGGGCGACAGCGCGGTGCTGGAGACCGAGTACGCGGGCCCCGAGGGCCGGGCCCGGGTGACCGACTGCATGCCCGTCGACGGCGATCACCCCTCGGTGGTGCGTATCGTCGAGGGCCTGGAAGGGCGGGTGCGGATGCGCTCGCTGGTGCGCCTGTGCTTCGACTACGGCGTCACCCCCGCCTGGCTGCGGCCCGAGGGACGCAGACTGCGCGCCTACGCGGGACCGGACGTGGTCGTCCTCGACTCCGGGGCGGACTTCACCGCGGACGGCGGTGAGTGCGCCACGGAGTTCTCCGTCGACGCGGGCGAGAAAGTGGCTTTCCGGCTGGCCTGGAGAGGACTGCACCACGGGGATCCGGACCGGCCGGACACCGCGGAGCTGCTGCGGACCGTGTCCGCCACCGAACGGTGGTGGCGGGAGTGGGCCGCCCGCTGCACCTACTCCGGCGAGTACCGGGAGGCGGTGGTGCGCTCCCTGATCACGCTCAAGGCCCTGAGCTACTCGCCCAGCGGCGGCATCGTGGCCGCCCCCACCACCTCCCTGCCCGAGCAGCTGGGCGGGGTGCGCAACTGGGACTACCGCTTCTGCTGGCTGCGCGATGCCACCTTCACCCTCATGGCGCTGCTGGGGTCCGGATACGAACGGGAGGCGGTGGCCTGGCGCGACTGGCTGCTGCGCGCGCTGGCCGGCGACCCGCGGCGGATGCAGATCATGTACGGGGTCGAGGGCGAGCGGCTGCTGTCCGAGACGGAGCTGGACTGGCTGCCCGGATACGAGCGCTCCCGTCCCGTGCGCATCGGCAACGCCGCCTCCGGCCAGCTCCAGCTGGACGTCCACGGGGAGCTCATGGACGCCCTGCACCAGGCCAGGGCCCACGGCGTGCCACCGGACCCCGACGCCTGGCGGGTCCAGCGCGTGCTGATGGACTTCCTGGAGTCGCACTGGCGTGACCCCGACAACGGCATCTGGGAGGTGCGCGGCCCCCGCCGGGACTTCACCCACTCCAAGGTGATGGCCTGGGTGGCCGCCGACCGGGCGGTGAAGGCGGTGGAGCGCTTCGGCCTGGACGGGCCCGCGTACCGGTGGAGGAGCCTGCGGCGGGAGATCTTCCGGGAGGTATGCGCGTACGGCTACGACGCCGACCGCGCGACCTTCACCCAGTACTACGGCTCCGCGGAGCTGGACGCCTCGCTGCTGCTCATCCCGTCCGTGGGTTTCCTGCCCGCCGACGACCCCCGGATGAAGGGCACCGTGGCCGCGATCGAGCGGGAACTGCTCGGGGACGGCCTCGTGCGGCGCTACACCATGGGCAGCCGCACCGACTCCGTGGACGGCCTGCCCGCGGGCGAGGCGGCCTTCCTGCCCTGCTCCTTCTGGCTGGCCGACAACTACATCCTCCAGGGCCGCGCAAGGGAGGGGCGGGAACTGTTCGAGCGGCTGCTGGACCTGCGCAACGACCTGGGCCTGCTCTCGGAGGAGTACGACACCGGACACCGCCGGCTGGTCGGCAACTTCCCCCAGGCCCTCTCCCACATCCCGCTGATCGACACCGCGCAGAACCTGGCCGGGGGCCGGGGCCCCTCCCGGCTCCGCTCCGGCGACGGGCACTCCTGAGCCGGGAGGGGCCCAGGAGCGGGCCCCGGCCGGAAGCGCCCGGCCCGGGATCAGTGCCGGGTGAGCTCGATGACCGTCTTGACGTCGTCCGGGTGCCGCTCGAAGGCGTCCGCGAAGGACTCCAGCGGCACCCGGCGGGTGATCAGCGCGTCCAGCCAGCCCCGGTCCGCCCCGGCGAGGGCGGCGGCCGCGGCGGCGTAGTGCTGCCGGTTGGCGTTGACCGAGCCGACCACGGCGGAGTTGTCCAGCACCAGTTCGCGGTTGAGGTATCCGGCGTCCACCTCCAGGGTGCGCCCGGCGGGCGACAGCCCGGTCAGGCAGAGCACTCCGTAGGGGTCCATCGCCGACATCACCCCGAAGACGACCGGCGCGGCGCCGGTCGCCTCGATCACCACGTCCGGCCGCACCCGCTCCATGACCCCCTCGGCCTCATCGCGGTGGTACTCGGCGCCCAGCCGCCGGACCAGCTCGGGTTTGGGGCCGCTCTCCACCCGGTCCAGCACATGGACCTCCAGACCGCGCTGGTGCCCGAGCAGCGCGGCGAGCAGCCCGATCGGCCCGGCCCCCGTGACCAGCACCGAGTGCGGGGCGAACCAGGACCTTCCGCCGACGCGCTCCACCTGGTCCCAGGCCTTGGCCACCACGGTGGCGGGCTCCATGAGCACCCCGACGTGCTCCAGTCCGGGGTCCAGGCGCACTGCGTAGTCGGCCTCGACCGTCCAGGACGTCGAGGCGTACCCGTCGAGCCCCTTGATGCCGCGCTCGGTGAACAGCCCGTTGCGGCACATGTCGAAATAGCCGTGGGCGCACGCCCCGCACGGCAGGGGGTCGGGCCGGCGGACGACGCCCACGGCCAGGTCGCCGGGCACCCAGCCGCTGTCCGGCGGCGCCTGGCGCACCCGGCCCAGGGACTCGTGGCCGATGACCAGGCGCTCCCGGCCCGGCGGAGGGGCTCCGTGGCCTCCCGAGAGGATCTCCAGATCGGTGCCGCACACACCGACGGCCAGGCCGTCCACCAGCAGCTCCCCCTCCCCCGGCTCGGGGTCGGGGAGGGTGTCGAGCCGCAGGGAGTCCTTCCGGCCGGGAGCCGCGGTCAGCGCCTGCACGTCCACTCCATCCGTCGGGCGGGGTCCGGTGTTCCTCTCCGGTACCCCCGACCGCGCCGGACACGCGCCACACTGGGGGCATGTGCCGCAGCATCAGGACACTCCGACCGCCCATGGCGCCCGAGGCCGGCGACGAGGACATCCGCGCCGCCGCCCTCCAGTACGTCCGCAAGGTCTCGGGTTTCAGGGAGCCCGCCGCCCACAACCGCGCCGCGTTCGAGCGCGCCGTCGAGGCCGTGGCAGAGGCGACCCGGGAGCTCCTGGACGACCTGGAGGTACGCGGCCGGGGCGGCCCGCCCCGGCGGCCTCCGGCCCGCTCCTGACCCCCTCGCCCGCTCCCCCCGCTCCCCCGGCCCCTGTCCTCCGGACGGAGCGGGGGCCGGCGGATATCGGCTTGGGCTCGCCGCCACGCAGCCGGCCGAGACCCGGCTCCAGCAGGCTCGTACCGGAAGGCGCCCCGCCGCCCGGGCCGCCTCGTCCGGCACGCCGGCGGCCTCGGCCTCGACCGCGTCCCGCAGACAACCGGGGGAGGCCGGCAGGGTGGTCCTCGCCGGCTTCCACCTCCGGGGGCCGCACATCGCCGTGCGGCCCCTCCGCCGCGCACGTCCCCGGGGGCGGAGCCCGGAGCTGCTCAGGCCGGCAGTGCGTGCAGCGAGGCGGTCATCGCGGCGGCGAACGCCTCCCTGGTGCCGGCGTCCACCCGGTCCAGCGACAGGTAGGGGTTGAGGTCCTCCAGCTCCACGAGCAGCAGCTCACCCTCCGCCGTGCGGCAGGCGTCCACCCGTTGGATGCCGTGGTCGACGGCGTTCCAGTCCACGAACCGCTGTGCGAAGGCGAGGTCGTCCGCCGTGGGGGCGTACGGTTCCAGCTCCCACCGCCGCTCGGGGTCGGGGGCGTAGAGGGCGTACTGGAACGAGCGGTCGACGAAGTAGAACGAGACCTCGTGACGGAAGTCGATCCTCGGCTGGACCAGCAGGCCGGCGCCCGGCCCGAGGGCGAGGTGGGCCAGCCGGTCCGCGGGGACGACCTCCAGACCGATGGAGTCGGCGCCGAGCTCGGGCTTGACGACGTACTCGGCCGCCGGCGGCAGCCGCTCCAGGTCCTCGTGGCGGTCGACAGTGGGGATGACCGGCTCCCCGGCCGCGCTCAGCTCGGTCAGATACCGCTTCCCGGCCATGTCCGCCCTGCCCGACAACTCGTTGAAGACCCGGATCCCCCGTTCCAGCGCCCGGGCGCGGAAGTCCTCCCAGGCCTCCCGGTGGTGCAGTACGGGGCCGCTGTTGCGCACCACGACCACATCGAAGGCGTCCATCAGCGCCGCCGCGTCGCGTGGATGGCAGAGCGCGACCCGGAAGTCCTCGCGCAGGCGGGCCGAGAGGAGGATGTCCTCGTCTCCGTAGCGACGGCCCCGGGCCTCGTAGGAGAGGTCTGTGACGTAGAGCAGTGCGGGCTCGCGGTGCATGGTTTCCGTCCCCTGTCAGGTGTCGGCTCCCGAGAAACTACCTCCCGGCCTCCGGAGAGCCGTCGCCCCCTCCCTCCGGAGGCGCATCCGGGCGGAGCAGAGGAAATGTGCTGATATCACCCTTCCGCCGCTTTCGGCGTTCTGGACACTCTGTGAAGCTTGTGGAACACACGGTGACAAACCCATCGCCACACAGGGAGTTGACCCATGGTGCTGTCGATCTCCGGTGTCCTGCTGTTCGGAGTGATCGTCTTCCTGTTCTTCCGCAAGGACAACCTCAAGCTCTCCCACGCCATCGTGTGCGCGCTCTTCGGGTTCTACCTGGCTGGATCGGCGATCGCGCCAGGCATCCAGGCGGGCGGGGACACTCTCGCCAACCTCCTCGGGAACATCCCCTTCTAGGGAGCCTTTCCGGCACGGCCGCCCGGCGCGGCGTCCCCTCCGGCGCGATCCCCCTCCCGGCACGGCGCCCGGTGCACCCACCGGAACCCCACACCCACGACCCCAGGACTTCGAGCCCCAGGGCTCTAGACGGCAGGAGATTCGGCGTGGCCTGGCGGCCCTTCCCCCCGGCACTCACCCCGCTGCACGCTTCCCATCCCCACCCCCACCGCGCACCGGACGCCGCCCCGCCGGCCCGCGGGCGCGATCTGCGGCGGGCTGCCGCGGACCACGCCCTCGACGCGCTGCACCTGCCGGCCGTGGCCGCCCGCGGGCTGGGCCGTCTCGCCTCCCAGGGACGGCGCCGCTGGGAGCGCACCCCCCGGGAGCGGCGGGGTCCGGCGCTGCTCGCCGTGACCGTCTGCCTGCTGGTGCTGTGGCTGACCCCGTACGGGCCGCTGGTGGGGGCGGTCGCCCTGGCCTGCGCCGCTCTCCGGCAGGGCCGCGACCGGTCCTCGGACACCGCCGGGGGCGAGCCGGGCGAGGCCGAACGCGCGCGGCTGCAGACCCTCTACGAAGCGCTGGTACCGCATCTGTCGCTCGCCGACGACCCCCGTCCCCAGCCCCTGTACGCCCGCGACGGCGACTGGCGGCGGGCCTTCACCGGCTTCGCGTTCACCGAGGAGGGACGGCTGGCCCGGCTTCGGCTGCGCTACCCGCCGCACTTCGGCGACGGCGACCAGGAGTCCCGCGCACGCCTCCAGGAACTGCTGTCCGCCAAGGCCGGGCGGGGCCGGGAGTACCACTTCGCCTGGGACGAGGAGCTGGGCGAGCTGGCCCTGACCGCGCTGCCGCCGCTTCCCGCCGGGGTCTGCGCGCAGCGCTTCGTCACCGCGCCCGGCGAGACCGTGCTGGGCTTCACCGACCTCCACACCGTCCCCCGCACGGTGCCGGTGGTCGAGGAGGGCGGCGAGCGGCGGGACGTGCCTCCGGTGGTGTGGCGTACGGGCCCGCGCTCCACCGAACCGCACCTGCTGGCACTGGGCCATCCGGGGTCGGGGACCACCACGCTGCTGCGGTCGGTCGCGCTCCAGGCCCTGCGGCAGGGCGAGGTGCTGGTCGTGGACGGCGGCGGAGCGGGCGAGTACGAGTTCCTGGCCGGGCGCGGCAGGGTGCTGACGGTGGAGTCCACACCGGCCGGTGCTCTGTCGGCGCTGGAGTGGGTGGTGCGGGAGACCGAGCGCAGACTGCTGGCCGCCAACCGGGTCCGCCAGACCGGACGGGACGCGCCGGAGGACGTCTGCCGCCCGCTGTGGGTGCTGGTCGACCGGCCCTCGGTGCTCAGCCACCTGGCCCGTGCCGAGGGGCAGCGCGACCCGCAGGATCTGCTCCAGGTGCCCCTGCGGTACGGGCGCGCGGTACGGGTGACCGTGGCGCTGGCCGACCAGTTCGAGGGCGCGGGGGAGCTGACCGGGGCCGTCCGCGCGTACACCCGGGCGCGGGTGGTGCTCGGCGCGGCGACGCCGCAGGAGGTGCGGGCGGTGCTCGGTGAGGCCCCGTCGACCACGCCGCCGCCCGAGGTGCCCCCGGGGCGCGGTTACGCCCGGCTGGGCTCGGGGCCGGTGCACCGCCTCCAGGTACCCACCGCCCCGGACCCCTTCGACCGGGAAGCGGCCGAGCCGCAGCGGCGGGCGGTCCTGGAACTGCTGCCGGAGCCGGTGACCGGTCCGCCGAAGGCCCCGGTCCGGCGTCCGGTCCCCTGAGATGCTCCGGTTCCGCGGCTCCGGGGGCGCGGGCGCCCCGCCCGCGGGGGGGCCCGGGCGGGCGCGGGGGGGGCGGGCGGGG
>NZ_JBXUOY010000191.1:0-10639 GCF_057196705.1 Streptomyces sp. ATLC9
TCCGGCTACGACATCGCCTACTTGACCCACGCCCTCGCTGACCTACCCGTCGTGCTGGTCGGGCGCCTGCGCTCGGACCGGGTCATGCTCCGTGACCCCGGCCCCGCCCGGCCGGGTCCCCGGGGCGGACGCCCTCGCCGGCATGGCGGCGTCCTCACGTTCAAGAAGCCCGACAGCTGGCACGAGGCCGACGTCACGACCGCCACGGCCACCACCCGCTACGGCACGGCCACCGCGACGGCCTGGGACCGGATGCACCCCCGGCTCACCCACCGCGGACCCTGGCTGAACCACGCCAAGGAAGAACTCCCCGTCCTGCACGGCACGTTGATCCGCCTGAAGGTCGAGCGCCTGCCCGGGGACCGGGACCCGAAACCGGTCTGGCTGTGGTGCTCGGCGACCGCCGCCGCACCGGCGGACGTGGACCGCTGGTGGCAGTCCTTCCTCCGCCGCTTCGACCTGGAGCACACCTTCCGGCTGATGAAGCAGACCCTGGGCTGGACCGCCCCGAAGGTCAGGCATCCCGACACGGCCGACCTGTGGACCTGGCTGATCATCACCGCCCACACCCAGCTCCGCCTCGCCCGGCCCCTCGCCGAGGACCTCCGTCGCCCCTGGGAACGGCCTGCCGCACCGCGCCGACTCACCCCCGCTCGGGTCCGCCGGGGGTTTCGCAACGTCCGCGCGACAGCAGCCCGCCCGGCAAACGCACCGAAACCATCCCGACCAGGCCCCGGACGGCCTCCCGGCTCGAAGAACAAGCAACGAGCCAAGCGCCACGACGTCGGCAAGACCGTCAAACGCGCCGAATCGATCAAGGAACACCAAGCCCAGCGAGGTTAAACGTCAAGCTCAGGGCAGATATACGACCAAAGGGAATAGCTGCAGCGGAGTCGCGCTGCCAGGACGAGTACTCATTCGGGACTGTAAAACGTCCGGTTCCGCTGACCCTGGTGTGAGGTGGTGTCGAGGGCCGCAGTGAGGACGGCGATCCCGTGCTACCGCGTGATCCGCTCGACGCGCTTGTGATTCACCAGCCAGCCCCGGCGACGCAGTTCGGCTGCGTCCCAGAGCACCCCGTAGATGCCTTCTTGGGGGACGAGGCGGATGACGGTGATGTCTTACGAGAGCACGGCATCGGTCCCTCCGGGATCACCAATCCCAGTCTCCAGGTGTCCGCAACCAAGGGGAAACTTCAACTTCCGGAAATCTCTTCGTCCGTACCGCCGCCCTGCCTATGCTGCGACCCGCCCCCTTCCTCGACTGACGAGGCCGACATGCAGCAGTCATGGAGCAGCGACCGCCGCCGCACCGCGATCGGTCGCTCCAACCTCTCCGTGCCAGCACGCCAGGCTCTGGCCGACCGCCAGCTCAACGCGGACCGCACGATCCTCGACTACGGCTGCGGCCGAGGCGGCGACGTGGCCTTCCTCCAGCGCCTCGGTTGCAAGATCACCGGTTGGGACCCCTACTACAGCTCGAGCGTACCGGTGGCTCCCTCCGACGTCGTCCTCCTCACCTACGTCCTGAACATCATCGAGGATCCCGCCGAGCGTCGGCAGACACTCAAGGAGGCATGGAGGCTCGCCACCTCCGTACTCATCGTCTCGGCTCGCCTCACCTGGGAGCGACCCAAAGTCCGCGGCCAGGAGTACGGCGACGGCCTCCTCACCAGCCGGCAGACGTTCCAGCACCTCTTCAGCCCGGACGAGCTCCGGATCTACGTCGAGGAAGTCACAGGAACACGCTGCATATCAGCGGCCCCCGGCATCGTGTACGCCTTCAAGGACCACTCAGCCCGACTGAGTTACCTCGCACACCGCATCGTCCCCGACGCCGAGTGGCTCGCTTCAGCCGATACCACTTCCGCTATCGCCTCGCTGGTCGACTACGTCGAACGGCGTGGCCGCCCGCCCCGTGTCGACGAGATGCCCCGGCCGATGGCCGAACAGCTCGCCCACCTGAAACCCGGCGAACTCAAGCGCCTCATACGCGACTCCGCCGACGCCGAGAAGGTCTCCGAGGGCGCCAAACGCACGACGCTGAACACGCTGCTGTTCCTCGCTGTCGAACTCTTCAACGGCCGAGGTCCGTTCAGCAGCCTCCCCCTCGGCGTCCAGCTCGACGTCCGTTCGTTCTTCACCTCGTACAAGGAAGCCTGCCAGCGCTCCGACCGCCTGCTCCTCAAGCTCCGGGACGACGCCTATATCCGAGGCGCCATGAACGCATCCATCGTCGGCAAGATCACCCCGACCGCGCTGTACGTGCACCGCCGGGCGATCGACCGGCTGCCGACAGTCCTGCGCCTGTACGAGCACTGCGCCTCCGTCGCCGCCGGCCGCCCTCAGGAATGGACCATCGCTAAGCTGAAGCACCAGGGGCGAGCCGTCAGCTGGCTCGACTACCCGGGGTTCGACAAGGACCCACACCCGCGGATCACGTCCTCATACCTTGTAGACCTCAAGACCCTCGAGACCTCGCACATGTCCTACGCGAACTCCACCAACCGTCCTCTGCTCCATCGCAAGCACGAATTCCTGGCGCCCGACGACCCGGACGTGCCGCGTTACCGCAGTCTGACCGAGTCCGAGCTACGTGCCGGCCTCTACGAGAATCCGCACCTGATCGGCACCGAGGATGGCTGGGAGACCGAACTGATCAGGTGCGGTCGCATGCTTCGGGGGCACCGGCTGGTCCGGCGTCCCGAAGACTGAGCCGCTCAGGCCATCAGGGGGTGTCCGGTTGCATGTGCGCGATCGTCTCCGCCAGGCCGTCCGGGTCGAAGTCCGAGACCTGGCCGGGAAACCACGAGAAGCGGAGGCCATTGGTAGCCACTTCCTCCGGGAGGCCCATTGCAGTCAGCACGTGGCTCGGCGTGTACGAGGCGCTGGTGCATGCGGAACCGGTCGCCACGGCCACCTGGTCCTTGATCCGCACGATCAGGGCCTCGGCATTGAGCCCGTCGAAGGTCACATTGAGGATGTGCGGGACCGCGTGGTCGGTATCGCCGTTGATCTGGAAGCGGGTCGTTCCGAGCGCGGCGAGCAGCCGCTTACGCATCTCCTTCGCATCCCGCTCCCAGCGTGACCGGTTCTCCTGGAAGACCTTGGCTGCTTCGTACAGCCCCATGATCAGCGGCACGGGGAGCGTCCCGGGGCGGAGCTTTCGTTCCTGCCCGCCACCGAACATGATCGGCTCCAGCGGTACCTTGTCCCAACCTCGACGCCGGGTCACCAGAGCTCCGATCCCCTTGGGTGCACCGATCTTGTGGCCGCTGATACTGATCAAATCGATGGGCGCCTTCAGGTCCTCGGGAACCTTCGCGTACCCCTGCGCGGCATCGACGTGGAGATAAGTCGGGGTCTTCTGGAGCTTCTCCGCCAGCTCGGCCACGGGCTGGATGACGCCCGTCTCATTGTTCACGTGCATTAGCGAGACGAGCAGGGTGTCTGGCCTCAGCTTCTCCAGCACGGCCTCCGCGGAGATCCGCCCCGAGGGGCCGGGCTCCAGGAAATCGACCTCGAACCCTCGCTCCTCCTGCAGATGCAGCAGGGGCTCGATGACCGCCTTGTGCTCGATGGCGGAGGTGATGATGTGCTTCCGGCCGTGCTTCTCGCCGTACGGGGCCATGCCGAGCAGCGCGATGTTGTTGGACTCCGTCGCTCCACTGGTGAAGATGACCTCTTCCGTCCTCACACCGACTGTCCCGGCAAGGAAGGCCCTGGCCTCCTGGACCGCTTTTTTTGCCCGGGCTCCGTACTCATGGGTGCGACTGCCAGCGTTGCCGAAGTCCTCGGTCATCCAGTGGAGGACCACGCCAGCCACCCGCGGCTCCACACGGGTCGTCGCCGCCACATCCAGATACGCCACCACAGCGCTCACCCATCCCAGAGCAGTCATCCCGTTACCGAGTACGTCAAGACGTTAACGTACACGCATGCTTGACCGACGCGCAGCGCGGCGCCTCAGAGTTGTCAACGCAGACATCGACATACGTCTTCCCGGGCAGGGAAGCCCCGCGCGTGAGTCGGGGGTACCCGCGAGGCATGCCAGTACGTCTTACGCACGTGAAAGTGACGTAACTTCCACAAGCTTCGTACGTTAAACGAGTAACGTACGCTAAGGTTGCCGGGTGGAGACCGAAGCAGCGACACCAGCGACCAGAGTCGTAGCTCCGCGCACCTCGACGGGGTTCGAGTACACGTTCCCCGCGATCCGTGGCATCCAGGCAGGGCGCGAGTATTACGTCTCGATGTGCCCCCTGCGACTCATCCCGAAAATCTTTATCTTCGATGAGGACGAGCTATCGCCGGAGCTGCGCGCCCAGCGGATCCTCAACAAGGGACGCCTCCCGGCACTCACGAAGTACATTCTGGACAATCCAGAGGATTACGTCTTCAGCGCTTTGACCGCATCCGTCGACGGCGACATGGAGTTCGACCACCTCGGCTCCGACGGCAACGCCTTCCGTACCGGGCAGCTGCGCATCCCCATGGACTCCCGCTTCCTGATCAACGACGGCCAGCACCGGCGCGCAGCTATCGAGTACGCCCTCAAGGAGAACCCGGACATCGGCAACGAGACGATCGCCGTCGTCTTCTTCCATGACGCGGGGCTCGCCCGCTCGCAGCAGATGTTCGCGGACCTCAACCGGCACGCGGTGCGCCCGGCCCGGTCCATCGGCGTCCTCTACGATCATCGGGACAGCGAAGCCCGGGTGGCGCGCACATTGGCCAGCCAGTGCAAAGTCTTCAAGGGCTACGTCGAGATGGAGAAGAGCACCCTCTCCGCCCGCTCCCGGATGATGTTCACCTTGAGCGCTCTTTACTACGGCACTCAGGCCCTCCTCCAGGGCCTCGAGGTCGAGGCAGACGCCGCAGCCGAGCTGGCGCAGGAGTACTGGGAGCACATCGACACGACGCTTCCTGAGTGGGAGATGGTTCGCAAGCGAGAGCTCTCGGCACCCGAGATGCGGCGTGACTTCATCCACAGTCACGGAATCGCACTGCACGCTCTCGGCCGCATCGGAAACTCCCTGCTTCGGGAATCCACCACACCCAGTAAATGGAAACGGAAACTTTCCCCTCTGAAAAAGGTCGACTGGACTCGATCGAATACAGACTGGGAGGGCCGCGCCATCGTCGGTGGCCGAGTTTCCAAAAGCCACCAAAACGTAACTCTTACAGTCAACTACCTACGCAATCACCTGTGCCTCGACCTCAGCGCCGAAGAGCAGCGGGTGGAGGACGCATACCTGCGAGGCGAAGCATGAGCACCATCCCTCTGCAACTCGGCATCACGCCAGTCCGGCGGAAACCGTTCGACGGGCAACCCCTCGAAGAGGTCATCGCCAAGCTTTCAGACGAGGTTCGTGAGCTCTACACCGCCGACCAGGTTCCCTGGGTCATCGGCTACAGCGGCGGCAAGGACTCCACCGCGGTCCTCCAGCTCGTATGGAACGCTATCGCCGCTCTGCCAGCGGAACAGCGCACTAAGACGGTCCACGTCATCAGCACCGACACCCTCGTCGAGAACCCCGTCGTCGCGGCCTGGGTGACGACATCCCTGGAGACGATGGAGAAAGCAGCCGCCGAGCAGGGCCTCCCTATCGAGCCTCATCGCTTGACGCCGGAAATCAAGGACACCTTCTGGGTCAACCTGATCGGTCGGGGCTATCCGGCACCGCGCCCCAAGTTCCGCTGGTGCACCGAGCGCCTCAAGATCAAGCCCTCCAACTCCTTCATCCGGAACGTCGTAGCAGCACATGGTGAGGCGATCATGGTGCTCGGCATCCGTAAGACTGAGAGCCAGGCACGCGCCCGTGCCATGGAGAAGCACGAGAAGCGGCGCGTCCGTGATCGTCTCTCACCCAATGCAAACCTCCCCAACTCCCTTGTCTACAGCCCGGTCGAAGACTGGACCAACGACGACGTCTGGGAGTACCTGATGCAGAAGCCCAACCCGTGGGGTTACAACAATCAGGATCTCCTCACCATGTACCAGGGCGCCTCCGGCGATGGCGAGTGCCCGCTCGTGGTCGACTCGACCACCCCTTCCTGCGGCTCCAGCCGCTTCGGGTGCTGGACGTGCACGCTCGTCGAGCAGGACAAGTCGATGTCGGCGATGATCCAGAACGACGAAGAGAAGGAGTGGATGAGGCCGCTTCTGGACCTCCGCGACAAGCTCGACGCCCCGTTCGGCTACTTCGAAGAGGGCGAGGAAGGGATCCCTGCCGGCCGGAAGCCCCCGTATCCCCGCCCTGACCAACCCGCCCGAGACTTCCGTCGCATGAACGGAAAAGTCATGATCTACACGCGCCGGACTGATGGCGAAGAGGTCCCGATCCACGGCCCGTACCTGCAGAAGTTCCGTCAGGGGTGGCTCAAGGAGCTGCTGGACGCCCAGACCTGGATCCGCGCCAACGCGCCGGAGCACGTCAAGAACATCGAGCTGATCACCCTCGACGAGCTACACGAGATTCGCCGCATCTGGGTCTTCGACAAACACGAGGTCGAGGACTCCCTCCCTCGTATCTACAAGGAATCCACGGGCGAGGACTTCCCGGGCGGCCCTCTGGACGAACAGCTCGTGATGGGCGCGGACGAGATGGAGCTCCTGAAAGAGCTCTGCGGGGACGACGAACTGCACTATGACATGGTTCGCGAGCTGCTCTCCGTTGAGCGCAAGTACCGGACAATGTCCCGACGCGCAGGCCTCTTCCAAGCCCTGGAGACCGCCGTAAAGAAGGGCTACTACGAGGACAGCGCCGATGCCATCGACTTCGCGCAGCGCAAGAAAAAGTGGCGTGAGGAATCGCAGACCCGCCTGACCTTGGATGAAGAAACCGGTATCGATGCTCCTGCGTAAGATCACTCTCGAAGAGTTCGGGGCTTACCGCGGCACCCAGTCGCTGGATCTGACCACCAAGAAGAACAAGCCGATCGTCCTCATCGGCGGCCTCAACGGCTGTGGGAAGACGACCCTCCTCGACGCCATCCAGCTGGCACTGTATGGGCCGCGAGCGCGTTGCAGCGGTCGAGGCAGCAAGTCGTACGAGACATACCTCCGTGAGAGCATCAACCGGCAGGCCGATCCAACCCGCGGTGCGCAGATCACCCTGGAGTTCACGGTCACGGTGGACGGCACGGAGCACTACTACAAGGTGGTCCGCAGCTGGCACACCAGCGGCAAGACGACGCTCAAAGAATTCGTGAACGCGTTCGTCGACGAGGAGTACGGCTCCAGGGCGAAGCCGGGACGACGCGTCGAACCTGAGCTGAAGCACAGCCGGGTTCTCAGCCAGGAATGGGCCGATCACATCGAGAGCCTGCTCCCCCTCGAAGTCGCCTCGCTGTCGTTCTTCGACGGAGAGAAGATCGAATCGCTCGCCGACCCTGAGCGCGCGGCATCGGTCATCGAGTCGGCCATCCACTCACTCCTCGGTGTCAGCACTGTCCAGCAGCTCCGTACGGATCTGCTCGCGCTCCAGCGCCGGCAGAAGCTGTCGGACGAAGAACAGCACCTGATAGACAAGATCCATACGGAGGAGCAGGAACAGCAGGCCGCCGACGCCGCTCTGGAGAACGCAGAACAGCAAGCCGCACAGCGCAACAGCGAGCTCGTCAGAGCTCGGCGTACTCTCGAAACGCTGGAGGCTGCCTACAAGCAGGAGGGCGGAAATCTCTTCGAGCGTCGTGTCGAGATCGAGCGCAAGTACGCGCAGGTTTCCGCTCGCCTCGCCGAAATCCGCAGCTCCCTCGTCCAGCTGGCTGCAGGCCCGCTTCCGCTCCTCATGTTGGGAAGCCATCTCAAGGAGCTGCGCAAGCAGGCTGATCGCGAGCGGACGGCAGCCGAGTCACATCAGGTACTGGGAGTGCTCGAAAAGCGTGACCAGTGGCTATTGGACATGCTCCCTACCGAGGCGAAGGCCGCCGTAATGGAGAATCTGGAGGCTGACCGCGCCAAGCGTGCCAAGTCCGCCGGCCTCAAGGTAGATCTCGGCCTCTCACCGGACATGCTCTCCCAGCTGTCGGCACTCGACGAGGCACTCAGTCGCGACAAGGCGCGAGCTGCCGAGCTGCTTCAGCAGGCTACGGAAGCTACCGAAGAGCATGTGCAGCTGGAGCGTCAGCTGGCGGGTGTACCGGCCAAGAGCAAGGTCGAGACCATCCAGAAGAGACGTGAAGACCAGCTCCAGGAAGTCGCGCGGCTGGAACGGGAGCACGAAAACAGCCTCAACAACGTCGACGAGTTGAAGCGCCGCCTCGAACACATCTCCGCCTCCCTGCAGCGTGCCCACGAAGAGTTCGTCCGCACTAAGGTGAAGGCCGAAGAGGTCGAGCGGATCATCAAGTACTCGGAGAAGGCCCGGAAGACGCTGGAACAGTTCGGCGATGCCCTCCTCAAGCGACACATCAGTCGCCTCGAGGTAGCAATGCTCACGAGCTTCCAGACCCTCATGCGCAAGCAGGGCCTGGTGAACGACCTCCGCATCGATACCGACAAGTTCACACTCACCCTGGCTGACACCGACGGAGAGCCGATCGACCCCGGCCGTCTCAGCGCGGGCGAGCGCCAGCTACTCGCCGTCTCCCTCCTCTGGGGCTTGATGAAAGTCGCCGGCAACCACTTGCCCAGCGTCATCGACACGCCGCTCGGCCGGCTCGACAGCCGCCACCGTGAGCATCTGGTGGACCGGTACTTCCCATACGCCAGCGGCCAAGTCCTCCTCCTCTCTACCGACGAGGAGATCGACGAATATCTGTTTGGCCGCCTCAAGAAGTCCGTCGCCCACACGTACACCCTGGTCCACGACGACACCACCTTCACCACCAGCGTCGTCAAGGGTTACTGGTGGAACGCAGGAGCCAGCAATGTCGCTTGAGAACATCCGCCTCGCCACCGCGAGCAAGGACCGCCTGATCCGTCTGAAGCGCACCACCGGCATCACCCAGTGGAACGTCCTGTGCCGCTGGGCCCTGACACTCTCCCTGGCGGACGCCTCCACCCCCCTGGTCCGTGAGGTCGTCACCGACTCCAACGTCGAGATGTCCTGGAAGACCTTCGCTGGCCCCCACAGCGACCTCTACCTCGCCCTGCTCAAGCAGCGCTGCGTGGTCGACGGACTGGAACCGACGGACGAGAACGTCTCCAAGGCGCTAACTATCCACCTGGCGCGAGGGATCGGGTATTTGGGGGCGCACAAGGAGATGACTGCGATTGAGGGGCTGATCGGCACCGCGACGACCACCTGACCTGCTCAGAATTGCCCAACTTAGGGTCGATTTGCCTGTGCGGATCGACCCTTTCCTACACCTCGTCCCACAAGATGACGACCAGGCGTCAGAAAACACAGACCCGCTTCACTCATTGACACATATTGATCAGAAACTCGTGGGGTTCTCGTCCAGGACGTAGCGGACGTGTGGGCCGCTGAAGTAGCCGCGGACGATGTGGGGTTGGCGCTGTCGTCTGCGGAAGAAGCGGCGGGTCCCGGCGGCGAGTTCGGCCTGGTTCCGGGCCCGGTGCTGCTTGGGCAGGCTGTGCTTGAGGTCGGCGTTGACCAGCTCGTCGGGGTTCAGTTCGGGCGAGTAGGGCGGCAGGAAGTGCAGCTCGACGGTGTCGGGATGGGCGGCAAGCCAGTCGCGGACCTTCTTCGAGCGGTGGGCGGCGTGCCCGTCGACCACGAGGTGGACCTTGGTCTCGAAGTGGCCGACGAGCCGGTCCAGGAAGCGGCACATCACCTCGGCGGTGAAGCTCTCGGTGAAGACCATGAAGTGCATCCGGCCCCTGGTGCTGATCTCCGACATGGCGTTGACGGAGAACCGGTTCCCGCTCCGCCGCACCACGGGGGTCTTGCCCTTCTCGCCCCAGGTGCGGCCGGTGACCTGGTCGGAGCGGATGCCGGCCTGGTCGGCGAAGAGGATCTCGCCGCCGTCGGCCTTCGCCTGCGCGCGGATCTTGGGCCACGTCTCCTCGCGCCAGCGCCGCAGGGCCTGCGGGTCCTGCTCGACGGCCCGCTTGTCCGGGCGCTGGAAGGTCAGCCCCCACCGCTTGAGGTACTTGCCCACCCCCGATTCGGTCAGCCGCACCCGGTACAGCTTCGCGATCAGCTCGCCCACCAGCCGCCGCGTCCACAACTGCCCACTCAGCCCCATGTCACAGGGCCGATGCTCCAGGATCGCCTGCCGCACGGCGGCCTGTTCGGCCTCCCCGAGCACCTGGTGCACCCCGACCGGCTTGCCGCGGGGCTGCATGACCAGCGCGTCCCGCCCGCCGGCCTGCCACTTTGCCCACTACCCGTCGACGGCCTTCAGCGACACCCCGAACAGCGCCGCGACGTCCTCACGGTCCCGCCCCGCCACCAGCGCGGCCACCGCCCGCAGCCGCAGGGCCTCCTGCGCCGACGGCGACAGATGCCGCGCGTCCCCCACCAGATCGCTCACACACCACCAACGACCCAGAACCCAAACCGTTTCGGATCAATACCGCATCGGCAACATGGTGCTCCTGCAAACTGGAGTGAACTCTAGCCTCGGGCTTTCATGAGGTGGGCTGTCCGACAGGCGGTCAGGAAAACAGAGAGTGCCTCTGACCAGCGAGAATGAGGATTGTCGAGGTCCTTGTTCCTGCCACCGTC
>NZ_JBXUOY010000192.1:0-10595 GCF_057196705.1 Streptomyces sp. ATLC9
CGAACGCCCTCGGGCGTTCGCGGGCCGCGGCCACATGACAGAGGGTGAGGAGCCCCCTCGCGAACGGGGGACCGGATCAGACCCGGCCGCGCCAGGCGCCCGTCTCCGCGCCGTGCTTCTCGATGAACTCCTTGAACCGCTTCAGGTCCCCCTCGGCGCGGCGGCGGACCACACCGAGCTTGTCGCCGACGGTGTCCGTCGCACCCTCGGGGTCGTGGTCCATCTGGAGCATCACCTTGGTGGTGCTGTCGTCCAGCCGGTGGAAGGTGACCACACCTGCCTGCCTGGCCTCGCCGTCGACCGTCGTCCACGCCACCCGCTCGTCCGGGACCTGCTCGGTGATGCGGGCGTCGAACTCCCGCTCTGCGCCGGCGACCTTCGTCACCCAGTGGGTCAGTGTGTCGTCCTTCTGCTCGACCCGCTCGACGCCCTCCATGAACTCGGGGAAGCTCTCGAACTGGGTCCACTGGTTGTACGCGGTGCGCACCGGTACGCGGACCTCGATCGACTCCTCGACGTGAGACATCCAGCATCCCTTCTCTCGCTGTGATGACTGGTATGTGACGCTTTGTGTCGTTGCCTGACGCCTACCCGGAGGAGATGCGTCCATGCGGGTGCGCCGGCTGACGATCCGCCGGTTCCGCGGATCCTGCCGACGGGGCGTCAGGGCAGAGGGGTGCCGCCGGTGGCGTTGACGACCTCGGCGGTGATGTAACTCGCCTCCCGGGACGCCAGGAAGACGTAGGCGGGGGCCATCTCGGCGGGCTGGGCGGGCCGGCCCAGCGGGGATTGCCTGCCGAACTCCGAGGTGTCGGGCAGCGTCGAGGGGATCAGTGGGGTCCACACCGGCCCCGGCGCGACGGCGTTGACCCGGATGCCGCGCTCGGCCAGGTGCTGGGCGAGCCCCTGGGTGAAGGTGACGATGGCCCCCTTGGTCATGGCGTAGTCGAGCAGATGGGGGCTGGGCTTGTACCCCTGCACCGAGGTGGTGTTGATGATGCTGCCACCCGCGGGGATGTGGGGCAGGGAGAGCTTGGAGAGCCAGAACATGCCGTAGAGGTTGGTGCGCATCGTCCGGTCGAACTGCTCCGTGTCGATGCCCTCGATGCTCTCGGGCTGTGCCATCTGGAAGGCCGCGTTGTTCACCAGGACGTCGATGCGCCCGAACTCCGCCACCGCCCGGTCCACCAGCCTGCGGCACTCGGACTCCTCGCGGATGTCGCACAGCAGGGGCACGGCCTTCCGGCCGCTCTCCTTGACCAGCCGTGCCGTCTCCCGGGCATCCTTCTCCTCCTCGGCGAGGTAGGTGAACAGCACGTCCGCGCCCTCCCGGGCGAAGGCGAGGGCCACGGCGCGCCCGATGCCCGAATCGCCGCCGGTGACGATCGCCTTCCGGTCCGTCAGGCGGTCGCTGCCCCGGTAGGACGACTCACCGTGGTCGGGCTCCGGCTCCATCCGGCCGGTCAGGCCCGGATGCGGCTGGTCCTGCTGGGGGAACTCCGGCTGCGGGTACCGCCGGGTGGGGTCCTGCTGCTCCTGGTCGCTCATGTCCGTCCTTCTCCTCCGTCTCTGCCTGTCGCCGGTTCCCCGGCCCCCTTCGCCGTCCTCCGCCCCGGGAGACGCCGCACCCGCCCCGAGCCTGAGGGCTCGGGGCGGGTGCGGCGTCCGGGTGGACGCGGTGTCCGCCCGTTCTCGGCGGGAGGCACGCCCGGACCGTCGCCGTCAGGTGCGGTGACCGGTGTCCTCGACACCCAGGCCGAGCGCCCGGGCGATGTCCTGGACGTTCCGGAACTCCTGCCCCGCCGGCAGCCTCTCGGCCAGGCTCAGCAGCCGGTCGGGGGCGTTGTTCTCGCGCAGCGTGTCGAGCACGGCGTCGCGGTCGGCCGGGTAGAGGCCCAGGCCCAGGTGCCGGGCCAGCTCACTGCGCAGTTCGACGTCGTTCTGGTCCATCCCCGGGGGCGTGCCGCCGGTGAGCACGGTGTTCGGCGCGCGGTCCACGTCGGGCTGGTCCTCGCCCGAGGGCTGGAGCTCGTGGTTCTCCTCCATGCGCAGGGACCGGCCCGCGCGGAGTTCGCCCTCCATCTCCTGCTTGAGCTCGTCGTCCCGGGCAGCGCCGGTCTTGTTCTTCCCGTGCGTGACCATGTCGTCCTCCCGAAGGGTCGAAGCGCTGGTCGGCGGCGTGCGCCGACGTGGGGACCGCGTTCCCGGAGATGCCTGGATTACACCGTTCGCGGATCTTTTGCGTTGGACTCCGCGGTCACCCCATGTCGCCGCGCCGCTCCGTCGAGGCATCGGCGATGTCCCTGCGCCCGACGTTCTCGGCCTGGTCGATGGCCGCGACGTCCGGATGGCGCAGGTCGAACGCGGGGGACTCGGAGCGGACCTTCGGCAGGGTGACGAAGTTGTGCCGCGGCGGCGGGCAGGAGGTCGCCCACTCCAGCGAGCGGCCGTAGCCCCACGGGTCGTCCACGGTGACCTTCGGCGCGTACTTCGCCGTCTTCCAGACGTTGTACCAGAACACCAGGATCGACAGGCCCAGCAGGAACGAACCGATGGTGGAGACGGTGTTCAGCGCGGTGAACCCGTCGGCCGCCAGGTAGTCGGCGTACCGGCGCGGCATGCCCTCGGCGCCCAGCCAGTGCTGGACCAGGAAGGTGGTGTGGAAGCCGATGAACAGCACCCAGAAGGTGATCTTGCCGAGCCGCTCGTCGAGCATCTTCCCGGTGAACTTCGGCCACCAGAAGTGGAAGCCGGCGAACATCGCGAAGACGACCGTGCCGAAGACCACGTAGTGGAAGTGCGCCACCACGAAGTAGCTGTCGGTGACGTGCCAGTCCAGCGGCGGGGAGGCCAGGATGACGCCGGTGAGCCCGCCGAAGAGGAAGGTGACCAGGAAGCCGAGTGCCCACAGCATCGGCGTCTCGAAGCTGAGCGAGCCCTTCCACATCGTCCCGATCCAGTTGAAGAACTTCACGCCGGTGGGCACCGCGATCAGGAACGACATGAAGGCGAAGAACGGCAGCAGCACCGCGCCGGTGGCGAACATGTGGTGCGCCCACACGGTGACCGACAGGCCGGTGATGGCGATGGTGGCGCCGATCAGGCCGATGTAGCCGAAGATCGGCTTGCGGCTGAAGACCGGGATGACCTCCGTGATGATGCCGAAGAACGGCAGCGCGATGATGTAGACCTCGGGGTGGCCGAAGAACCAGAACAGGTGCTGCCACAGCAGCGCGCCGCCGTTGGACGGGTCGAAGATGTGCGACTGGAAGACCCGGTCCGACTCCAGGGCGAACAGCGCGGCGGCCAGCACCGGGAAGGCGAGCAGGACCAGCACGCTGGTCAGCAGCACGTTCCAGGTGAAGATCGGCATCCGGAACATCGTCATGCCGGGGGCGCGCATGCAGATGATCGTGGTGATGAAGTTGACCGCGCCCAGGATCGTGCCGAAACCGCCCAGCCCGAAGCCCATGATCCACAGATCGCCGCCGACCTGGGGTGTGCGGATGTCGTCCGACAGGGGCGTGTACGCCGTCCAGCCGAAGTCGGCCGCGCCGTCGGGCGTGAGATAGGCGGAGAGGGCGATCAGCCCGCCGAAGAGGTAGAGCCAGTAGGCGAGCATGTTCAGCCGCGGGAACGCCACGTCGGGCGCGCCGATCTGCAACGGCATGATCCAGTTCGCGAAGCCGGCGAACAGCGGGGTGGCGAACAACAGCAGCATGACCGCGCCGTGCATGGTGAACGACTGGTTGTACTGGTAGTTGGAGAGGATCTGTGTGCCGGGACGGGCCAGCTCGGCCCGGATCAGCAGGGCCAGTACGCCGGCGATCGTGAAGAAGCCGAAGGAGCTGACGAGGTAGAGGGTGCCGATCTTCTTGTGGTCGGTGGTGGTCAGCCAGTCGACCACCACCGCCCCCACGGTTCTCCTCTTCTTCTCCTGCGTCTGCCCCGGCTCGTCCGTCCGCACTGTCATGCCCGTGTCCTCTCGACCCGCCAGCTCCGACCGGTGCCCCGGCCGCGCCGCCTGTCCGGCACGCGTCCGCGGCCCCGGTTCCCGTCCTCTCCGCGGGCGGTCTCATCCGACAGGCCGCCCCGACGTGGATAACACCGCCGCCCGGCTCCACCGGCTTTTGACCCTTCGGTGGGCGTGTGAGGCGAATACCTTCGCTGCTCCTTGTGTCTTGCTTTCCGCAGGTTCCTGCGGATTCCTACGGGCGCGGGGCGTCGGCGGCGACGGCGCCGTCCGGGTGTCCGGCCTCCGGCGCGGCAGCGGTACGGCGGCCGGGACCGGGGGAGACGGCCGTACGCGCTCCGGCCCCCCTGCCGGGCGCCTGGCGCCCGTGGGAGCCGTCCGGCGAGAACCACAGCAGCCATGCCGCGAACGCCGCGCCGGTGCCCAGCAGGACGGCGAGGACCCAGGTGCCCAGCACCTCGGGGGAGGGGACGGAGGAGGCCGTCAGATCGTAGGCGATGTGCCCGGCGACCAGCGGGGTGAGCCTGCGACAGCGCAGATAGAGCAGGAGGGCGCACGAGCCGAGCAGCAGCAGGGCGACGCCTGGCACGCCCAGGTACAGATGCGCCGTCACGCGCAGCGCCAGACTGATCGCGCAGATCGCCCACAGCGGGCGGCCCGCCGCCCGGCCCAGTACGACGACGGCCCCCACCAGCACCATCTCCTCGGCGACGCCGGTGAACAGGACGTTGGCCACCATGTCCGCGGGGCCGCTCCAGCCCAGCGCCGCGCTCTGGGCGCGGTCCAGGACGGGCAGCCAGGGCGCGGCCGTCGGCAGCCCCGTCTGGAGGCCCGCCATCCAGGTGACGGTGGTGTAGGCGAGGACGAAGACCGCCCCGAAGACCATCGCGGCCGTCAGCCGTTCGGCCGCGGGCCGGGCACCGGACGGACCGACTCCCAGTCCGCGCCACCCGGCCCCGTGCCGGGCCGCCAGCTCACCGCAGAGCCAGGCCAGCAGGACGGTGGTGGCGACGCTGCCCACCACCCCCTGGACCTCACCGGTCCGCACGAGCTCGGCGATGCGGGCGGCACCGGCGACGGCCGTCACGGCCAGTGCGCCGCCGCGCCGCCGCGGGGCGCGCCGCCCTGCGAGCAGCCCGCCCAGCACGCAGCCCGCGGCCAGCGAGCACACCAGCCGCCCCCACCGGAGCACCCCGCCGGACCATCCCTCCACCGGTGCGCCGGACAACCGGGCGAAGTCGAGCACCGATCCGGTGAGCGGCACCGCGCACGCCACCAGCAGCAGCCCCCACAGGTCGCGTTCGGCCCGCCGCGCGCCGGCGGTACGCACGGGGCGGGATGTGCCGGGCACGGTGCTGTTCGGCGGTGTGTGGGTCACGGGCGTGTCTCCCGTACGTCGGCGCCGGCGGAAGGCGCGCTGTCGAGGACTGCTGGGACGGCTCTCCCTGTTCGGGTAGCCGGTCACGGGCGGCCGACACCTGCGACGGTGGTATCCGGCCGCGGATCTTGCGGGAATGTCCGACGCGACCGCTTCCGGAGAACCGGCGGAAAGGGACTTTGTGAGGCAGCGTCAGGAGCGCGAACGCCAGGCTCAGAACAGGTCCAGGGGGATCTCGGGGACGCCCTCCGGCGTCTGCTCGGTCCAGATGGTCTTGCCCGAGGGGGTGTAGCGGCTGCCCCAGCGGTGGGCGAGCTGGGCGATGAGGAACAGACCGCGGCCGCCCTCGTCGGTCAGCCGGGCGCGGCGCAGATGGGGCTGGGTCTGGCTGGGGTCGGACACCTCGCAGATCAGGGTCTTGTCCTTGATCAGCCGCAGCCCGATGGGAGAGCCGGCGTAACGGATGGCGTTGGTGACCAGCTCGCTGACGATCAGCTCGGTGGTGAAGGCCATCTCCTCCAGGCCCCAGGTGCTCAGCTGGGCGGTGACCAGCTCCCGGGCCTGGCCGACGACGGCGGGGTCGGCGGTGAACCGCCAGGCCACGGTGGCGCCGTCGGGCAGTGCCCGCACCCGGGCGACGAGAAGGGCGATGTCGTCGGCCGCGGGCTCGGTCAGGACGCGGTCGACGGCGGCGCGTCCGATGTCGGCGGGGGACCCGCCGGCCTTCACCGCGGCGTGCAGGCTCTCGCGCAGCCGCCGCGTCAGGCCCTCGGAGGACACCTCGTCATGGGCCACCAACTGTTTGGTGTAGAAGGCCAGTACGCTGCCCGGGCCCAGGTGGAGCTCGACGGGCTCGAAGGGCATGCCACCCACTCCCAGAGCGGGGCCGGGCTTGAGGTCCACATCGCGGGTGCGCCCCTCGGCGCTGGTCAGGATCGGCGGTGGATGGCCCGCGCTGGCCATCGCGCAGCGCCCGGTGACCGGGTCGTAGACGCAGTACATACAGCTCGCGCCCACGACCCCGCCCGCGCTGCCGTTCGGCTGCGGCTCGGTGTAGGCCAGACGGGTGGCCAGGTCGTCGAGGTGGGTGAGGAGTTCTTCGGGGGGGAGATCGAGGTCGGCGAGGGTCTGCACGGCGGTGCGCAGCCGGCCCATGGTGGCCGTCGCGCCCAGCCCGTGTCCGGCCACGTCGCCGATGACGAACGCGACCCGCGTGGAGGACAGGGGGATGACGTCGTACCAGCTCCCGCCGATCCCCGCGGCGGTGCCGGCCGGTACGTAGGTGCCGGCGGTCTCGGCCGCGGTGAACTCCACTCCGGCCGGGGGCAGCAGGCTGCGCTGCAGGGTTTCCACGGTGCGCAGTTCGGAGGAGTAGCGGCGGGAGTTCTCCACGCTGAGCGCGGCCCGGGAGGCGATCTCCTCCGACAGGGGGACGTCGTTCACGCCGAAGGGGAGCCGGTCCCGGCCGCGCCACAGGCTCAGCACGCCCAGCACCCGCCCCCGGGCGCGCAGCGGGACGATCAGCGCCGAGGCGGCCGCCTCCGGGAACAACAGTCGCTGTCGCTCCGGGTCGGGAGCCAGCCGCTTCCCCAGGTCGGCCAGGTCGGGCACGAGTACGGCCCGGCCGTCGCGGAGGGCGTCGATCTCCAGATCTCTGGCGTAGACGGGGTCCCCGCGCTGGTACATCTCGGCGGGCCAGGCGCCGCCGGCCGGGGCCACCGCGATCCGGCGCAGCGGCGTCCCGGTGGAGAAGGCCCCGGGGTCGTCCCCCTGGATCACCTTCTCCACCAGGTCCACACAGGCCAGGTCCGCGAAGTCGGGCACCAGGATGCGGGCCAGTTCCTCGGAGTTGCGGGTGATGTCCAGGGTCTGTCCCAGCCGTGCGGCGGCGGCGTGCAGGAGGGCCAGCCGCCGTCGCGCGGTGTGCTGCTCGGTGACGTCGGTGAAGACCGCGGCGACCCCGATGGCGCGGCCGTGGCTGTCCTCGAGCCGGAAGGCCGAGGAGGACAGGATCCGCTCCTGGTCCGGAGCGCTCAGACGCCGTGCCGAGTGCTCCCAGTCGACGACCGCCTCCCCGGTCCGCAGGACCCGCCGCCACTGCTCCTCGATCGCGCCGGCGTCCTCCGGCACGAGGATCGCCCGCAGATCCCGGCCGGGCGTGTGCCGCCGGGTATCCGCGGCCAGGGGGACGCCGAAGAACTCCGGACCGAGGTTCGCACGGGTCGTGCGCAGTTCGGTGTCGTGGACCACCAGACCGATGCGGCTCTGGTCGAACAGCGCACGGATGAGCGACTGGTCCTCCATCCACCGCTGCCCGAGGGCGGACGGAACGGCGCAGATCAGGAAGCGCGCCTCGCCGCCGGCGGGCAGCGGCAGCACCTCGGCGTCGACCTCGACCGGCGTGCCGTCCCGGTGGCGCAGGGCCGTACGGAGCTCCAGGGGCTCGGAACCGGAGTGGTCGGCGGCTCCGCCCCAGGGACCGGGAGTGGTGGCGAACTCCGCCATCGGTTGTCCGCGGACCTGGTCGGCCGTCCGGCCGACCAGGTCCAGCACGCCGGCCGTGCACTCCAGCACGGTCCCGTCCCCGTCCAGCACGAGCACCACCGCGCCGCCCCGCGCGGGACCGGCACCGGTGTCGTGGGGATCTGTGATCGGGCTCACTCGGCTGCCTCGCTCCATGAGAGTGCGACGCTACTTTCGGCCATTCAACCCCGACCGGAGCCCGCGCGCATGACGACGGCCGTCCGCTCACCGGCCCGGCGGGGCGCATACCGCGAGGACGGACGGTCACCCTGTGAACCGGACGGGAACCCGGTGCCCTCCGCGTGCCCCCGGAAGACGGAAGGCGGCGGGGGAGGGCGGCCGGGAACGGCGGACGACGGGAGGAGGGCACCATGGCAGAGGGCCCGGAACCGGCCCTTGTCCTGTACACCGTGGGACACGGCACGGTCGGCCGGGAGAGGCCGGCCGGCCTGCTGGCGGAGGCGGGCATCACCCCGGCGGTGGACGTCCGCACCGCCCCGGGAAGCCGCCGCGACCCGGACCTCGCCCGTGCCGGGCTCGCACGGTGGCTGCCCGGACACGGCATCGGTTACCGCTGGGAGAAGGCGCTGGACGGAGTGCTCGGGGACGCCGCACGAACCGCGACGGCGGTCATGTGCTCCGAGGCGGTGTGGTGGCGCTGCCACCGTCGGCTGATCGCCGACGCCGCCGTCCTGACCGCCGGGGCGGACGCCCTGCGCCTGATGCACGACGGCCGGCTCGTGCCGCACCGGCCGACGCCGGGGGCGCGGCTGCGGGAGGACGGGCTGCTGGTCTACGACGACCTGTCCGCCGCCGGGGTCAGACCACCGTCCACAGACCCAGGGCGACCAGGAGGGCCACCGAGCCGATGGTGTCGGCGAAGCCGAACATCAGGACGTCGGGGATGTCGGCCAGCGGGAAACCGACCGTGATCGCGGTCAGCACGCTCACCAGGACCAGCGACACGAAGGCGTGCAGTCCCACCTTCATGATCAGGAACAGCAGCAGGGCCACGGCGCCCGCGGCCATCAGCAGCAGTGTCGTCGTTCCGTAGGCCGGGTCGATCGCTTCCACGAACCACTCCGTTTTCGTGTTCGCATCATCGGTCGCCCGCCCGCGACGGCCGACGGCGGTCAGGGACACCGGTCAGACTGCCCCGGCGCGCTTGTCCCGACACGTGGGGGACCGGGAAGCCGTGCGGCGGCGGAAGGGGGGCCGGCGCCCCGGAGTCCGGGTCCGGGGCCGCTCCCGCGAGGGCCCCGTCGAAGACGGGCGCGGCCCGGGGCGCGGTGATGTCCCCTGCGCGGCCGCGTTAAAGACCTGTTCGAACGCGTCTCCTTCTGTCGGAACGGGTGTGACCGTTCGGCTGCCGTGCAGTTTCCCTTGACGCGGAATCCATCGTCGCTACTCTTCTTGGGAGCGCTCCCATGGAGTGCTTCAGATCACACGCTCCGGATCGGCGGTCGGCTGCCGACGGTCGGCGTCCACCGTGGCGCCGCACCGCCGATCCGGTGACCGGACTCTCCCGGCCCCCACATCCGGGCGAGTTCCGGGCCTCCGCGTGACACGGACGCACTCCGTCCCGGCCGTGCGGAGGCGGGCCGGGACGTCCGGAGTCGCGACGGGCCGCCGGCGAGCGGTGGTCCGTGTCCCCCCACCGAGGAGTACGTATGCTCCGCAAGACCCTTCCCCCGGCCGGCGCGGCGCTGCCCTCACCGGGGGAGACCGCGCGGGCGTCCCCCGAGGCGGTCTCGCCCTGTTACGTCGACCCCGGCACTCGGACAGCACACCGGGTGGCGGCCGGCCCGGGGGACTGGCGCGCGCCCGTGGCCCATCACCGGACCGCCGCCGTCCCGCGGGGCCGGTGGTTCACCACGACCAACCGGTACGGTCCGCGCCGAGGTGGACTCGCCCGTCACGGCCGCCGAGGACGCGGGCGGGATCCCGATTCTGGTGGTCCACGACATGCCCAACCCTGACCGCGGCGGCGCCGGCGGAGGCGGAGCCCCCAGCCACTCGGCGTACCGGCAGTGGATCGACGAGCCGGCCGGAGGGCCGGCCGGCCGCCGCCGTCGTCGTCGAGCCGGACGGCTGCGCCGGCCCCGCCGGGTGGTTCATACCCCAGCTCGCTTACGACATGGCCGCCGCAGCACCCGCGAGGACGTGGTGAGCGGCGGCGGAACGGCCGAGAGAGGACATCTCATGGAACTGCTGGACAGGCACAGGGACCATGTGCTCGGGCTCTACCGGATCGTGGTGGGGCTGCTGTTCGCCTGCCACGGCGCGGCGACCCTGTTCAACGTGCTCGGCGGACCCCACAGCGGCCAGGTGCCCGGGGCCGGCCAGTGGCCCCTCTGGTGGGCCGCCGTCATCCAGCTCGTCGGCGGCGGTCTGGTGATGCTGGGGGTCGGCACCCGCGTCACGGCGCTGCTGTGCTCCGGCTCGATGGCCTACGCGTACTTCTTCAAGCACCAGGCCGAGGCGCTCTTCCCGATACAGAACGGTGGGGAGGCGGCGGTGATGTTCTGCTGGGCCTTCCTCCTCGTCGCCGCGCTCGGCCCCGGCACGTGGGCGCTGGGCTCCCTGTTCGCACGCACCGACCGTGCCGGCCGCGGCGAGGAGGCGCCGGTCACGGCGGCCTGAGGCGGCCGTGACCGGGCAGCGCGTACGGCCGGGTCCGGGCTCCGCGGGAACCGCCGCGAAGTCCGCGGTCACCGGCGC
>NZ_JBXUOY010000193.1:0-10590 GCF_057196705.1 Streptomyces sp. ATLC9
GACGGTGGCAGGAACAAGGACCTCGACAATCCTCATTCTCGCTGGTCAGAGGCACTCTCTGTTTTCCTGACCGCCTGTCGGACAGCCCACCTCATGAAAGCCCGAGGCTAACTCCCCGTTCTCGTCCTTGCGGGTGGGATGGGTGTCCGCCACGAGGGGCCGGGTGAGGTGCTGGTGAGCGAGGACGTGGTCCAGCACGTCCCGGAAGGTAGCCAAGAGTTGCTCGGTAGTCTCCTTCCGCCGCTTCTCGATCTCCAGCAGCTCTTCCTGGGCCCGCTTGAGGTGCCGGGACATGCGCTTGGAGAGCATCACCACGGTCTCGTCCCGCATCGCCGCCTCCGCGACCGCGCGGGCCTCGCCCGGCCTGTGCTTCAGCTCCAAGCGCTCACGTACGGCGGAACGGTGGCGCTCCTCGCTCCGCTCGGAATCCGCCTCTGGCACCGTCCCCGCGGTGAGCCCCGCCTGATCGTGTACATGGGCCACGACCACCTCGGGTATCTCCCCAATCTTGGGGACACGGCCCAGCCGCGCGGCGGACTTCAGCATCACCAGCAGCGCCAAGACCCGGCCCGGGCGGTCATGCGTACGTTCACGAGCCCACGCTGTCTCCTCCGCCGACGGCGTGAAGTACTCCCGCAACTCCCGTTCCGAGATCAGCCTCTTGAACCTCGGATACGCCGTCCGCTCCAGCGATGCCACACCAACCGCCCCACGCCCGACCGACTGACAGCGGCCACCATAAACAGCGACGAACCCGGGAGCGGGGCCAGGGCCAGATCACGGAGCGTACGCGCACTCACCGTATTTGAGCGTCACGCTCTGCTGTGAAGTGGCGGCTATTGCGCGTATCTCCTCCGCCCACCAGGATCGCGTCCTCGTCCGGGTTGCCGTCGCTGTGGTCGTGGCCGAACTCGCCCACCAGGATCGGCAGTCCGGCGTCGGTGAAGCGGCCCAGTCCCGGCGGTCCCGGACGCGGCCTGCGCGGTCTGGCCCGGGCCGGCCAGCGGCAGCAGTAAGCCGAGCAGGGCGCCCGAGACGGCGGCCCCGCGAGTGGTGCGTGGTCTCATCTGTCACTCCAGTGAACCGTAAGGCTGACAACGATGTCAGACCGGCGGGACGCGAGCACCCGGCGGTCTGGGTGTGGAAGCGCTCCCAACCAGCCGCCGCCGATGCCGCGTCAAGGGGGGTGACAGGAATCGGTTCCGCGACCGTCAGGCGCTCAGGGGGAACTCCTCGCCCAGTTCGCGGAAGACGGCGGTGTTCAGCGCGAAGGCGTGACGGCACTCCTCGGCGATCCGCTGCTTCTCCAGATCGTCGGCCGGCACCGCGTCCAGCGCCGCCCGGTACTCGCGCTTGAACGCGGCGGGGTTGCCGATCCCCTCGAAGACGTAGAAGCGCACACCGTCGCCCTTGCGCGCGAAGCCCCAGGCCTTCTCGGCCTTCCCCCGGATGATCTGGCCACCGGACAGATCACCCAGATAACGGGTGTAGTGGTGGGCGACGTAGCCGCCCGGCCACCGGCGGGCCAGATCGGCGATCCGTCCGGCGTACGCGGCCGTCGCCGGCAGGGGGACCAGCGAACCGCGCCAGCCCTCCCCGCCGTGCAGATGGGTCAGGTCGCGTTCCAGGGCGGCGGTGCGGGCCAGCTCGGGCCGCAGGAACGGTCCCGCCACCGGATCACCGGCCAGGTCCCGCGCCCCGTCCTCCAGGGCGCGGTAGACGAACCACAGCTGCTCGGTGTAGCGCCGGTAGGCCTCCACCCCCAGCCCGCCGCCCAGCAGGGCGGCCATGAACGCGGAATCCTCCGCCTCCGTGTGCTGCTGCCGGGACGCCTCGCGGATGAGGACGGAGAACGGAGTCGTGGCGGACGCGACCAAGGCGGGCCTCCGGGGAGCAGACGGTGTGAGGGGGCGGGTACCGCGGAGACCGCGGGGACACCGCCCGGCCCGACCGATTCTCGCCGACCGCACCGGCAAGTCAACGTCTTGCCGACAGCTTGTCGGAAAACGGTCAGGGCAGTGTCAGGATCTCGGCGCCCGAATCGGTGACGACGAGGGTGTGCTCGAACTGGGCCGTGCGCTTGCGGTCCCTGGTCACCACCGTCCAGCCGTCCTCCCACATCTCCCACTCGTGGGTGCCCAGCGTCAGCATCGGCTCGATGGTGAACGTCATGCCGGGCTTCATCACCGTCGTCGCCCGCGGGTCGTCGTAGTGGGGGATGATCAGCCCGGAGTGGAACGAGCTGTTGATGCCGTGGCCGGTGAAGTCGCGCACCACCCCGTACCCGAAGCGCTTGGCGTACGACTCGATGACCCGGCCGATGACGTTGATCTGCCGGCCCGGCCGCACCGCCTTGATCGCGCGGTTCAGCGACTCGCGCGTCCGCTCCACCAGCAGCCGCGACTCCTCGTCCACCTCCCCGCACAGGTAGGTGGCGTTGTTGTCGCCGTGCACACCGTGGATGTACGCCGTCACGTCCAGGTTCACGATGTCGCCGTCGCGCAGGACGGTGGAGTCCGGGATGCCGTGGCAGATGACCTCGTTGACCGAGGTGCACAGCGACTTGGGGAACTTCCGGTACCCCAGCGTCGAGGGGTAGGCGCCGTGGTCGCACAGGTACTCGTGCGCGACCTCGTCGAGCTTGTCGGTGGTCACGCCGGGAGCGATGTGCCGCGCGGCCTCCGCCATGGCGCGGGCGGCGATCCGCCCCGCGGTCCGCATCTTCTCGACCGTCTCGGAATCCTGCACCTCGGGACCGGTGTACGGCGTCGGGGCGTCCTTGCCCACGTACTCCGGGCGGGGGATCGAGACGGGCACGCCGCGGTGCGGGGAGAGGGTGCCGGGAACGAGGAGCGACTGGCCAGACATGTGCGCGAGTCTAACCGTGATAGGTGACGCCCCGGCGGGGCAGCATGGATCACATGGCACTGTTCAAGCGCAAGGCGACCGGCAAGTCCGGCGAGTGGTTCTACTGCCTGTCCCACCACACGGTCGAGGAGGGCCCCCAGTGCCCGGCCAGGGAACGCCTGGGCCCGTACGCCACCCGCGCCGAGGCCGAGCAGGCGATGGACACGGCCCGCGAACGCAACGAGCGGTGGGAGAACGACCCGCGCTGGAACGAACCGAAGGACCCCGCCGCGAAGGACGGGACCGAGACGGAGTGACGGTGCGCGGGGGCCCGCCCGCCGGTGAACCCTGGCCGTGCCCGCCCGCCGGGCCCCTGGCAGGATCGGAACATGACCTCCAACGATGCTTCCGCGGACGCCCCGAAGAAGGCCCCCGCCAAGGACCCCTGGGAACTGCCGGACGTCTCCGGCCTGGTGGTCGGCGTGCTGGGCGGCACCGGCGACCAGGGCCGCGGCCTGGCGTACCGGCTGGCCCGAGCCGGCCAGAAGGTGATCCTCGGCTCGCGGGCGGCCGAGCGGGCGCGGGCCGCGGCCGGGGAGCTGGGCCCGGGCGTGGAGGGCGCCGACAACGCCGAGTGCGCCCGCCGCAGCGACGTGGTGATCGTCGCGGTGCCGTGGGAAGGGCACGCCGCCACCCTGGAGAGCCTGCGCGGGGAACTGGCGGGCAAGCTCGTCGTGGACTGCGTCAACCCGCTCGGCTTCGACGAGAAGGGCGCCTACGCGCTGAAGCCCGAGGAGGGCAGCGCCGCGCAGCAGGCCGCCGCCCTGCTGCCCGACTCGCGGGTGACCGCGGCCTTCCACCACCTGTCGGCCGTCCTGCTCCGGGACCCGGAGGTCGAGGAGATCGAGACCGACGTGATGGTGCTGGGGGAGGTGCGGGCCGACTGCGAGATCGTCCAGGCGCTGGCGGGGCGCATCCCGGGGATGCGCGGTGTGTTCGCCGGCCGGCTGCGCAACGCGCACCAGGTGGAGTCGCTGGTGGCCAACCTGATCTCGGTCAACCGCCGGTACAGGGCGCACGCGGGCGTGCGGCTCACCGACCTCTGAACGCGGTCGGGCCGGCGGTGCCGACCACCGGGTCCGCCCGCCGCCCCCGGCGCGGGGGCGGATGGGGGCGGATGGGGGACAATGGGGGGCGTCGTAACGCCGCAACCCTCTGGAGCCCGACCCCATGGCCCCCTCGTCCCCGACCCGACGAATCCCCCTGTTCGCCCTGGTCGTCTGCGGCCTCGCCGTCGTCGCGGCGGTGGTCTCCTTCGCGAAGGGTGCCTGGCCGGTGGGGGTCGTCTGGGTCCTGCTGGCCGGACTGTCGTCCAACATGGCCTGGTACTACGTGCGCCGCGCGCGGCTGGAGCGGGCCGCGTCCGAGGCGAACGGTGTCAACGCGGGATGAGGACGTTCCAGGGCTCACCCTCCCGGAAGCGGAAGTACCGCGGCCCGTGGGAGACCTCCTGCCAGGAGACGCCCGGGGCCCCCGTCACGGCGTCGGCGCCGTTCCGGAAGACGGCGTTGACCTCCGGGCTCCACGGGCGGGCGAAGACCGCCAGAAGGCCGAAGGGCGCGGAGGGCTCCACCCGGCGGGCGGCCCGGGCGGGGCCGGCCCCGCCGCGGGGGAGACCGGTGGCGGGCCGGTGGGGGGAGGGCCGGCCGCCGCCGGTCAGTGGAAGGTGTGCTCCTCGGCGGGGAAGGCGGAGCCGACCACGTCCTGGGCGAACCCGCGCGCCGCGTCGCCGAGCGACTCGCGCAGCCGCGCGTACCGCTTGACGAAGCGCGGCATCCGGCCCGCCGTCATGCCGGCCATGTCCGTCCAGACCAGCACCTGGGCGTCGCAGTCCGGGCCGGCACCGATGCCGATGGTCGGGATGCCCAGGGAGCGGGTGACCTCGGCGGCCAGCTCGGCCGGGACCATCTCCAGGACGAGGGCGAAGGCGCCCGCGTCCTGGGCGGCCTTGGCGTCGCGCAGGAGCCGGTGGGCGGCCTCGTCGCCGCGGCCCTGGACGTAGTAGCCGCCCAGCGCGTTGACCGACTGCGGGGTCAGGCCCAGGTGGGACATCACGGGGATGCCGGACCGCACCAGCAGCTCGGTCTGGGCCAGGGAGCGCTCGCCGCCCTCCAGCTTCACCGCGCCGGCGCCGGCCTCCTTCACCAGGCGGGTGGCGTTGCGCAGGGCCTGGACGGGGCCCTCCTGGTACGAGCCGAAGGGGAGGTCGGCGACGACCATCGCCCGCCGGGTTCCGCGTACGACGGCGGCGGACATCATGGCCATCTGCTCCATGGTGACGGGCACCGTGGAGTCGTAGCCGAGATGGCAGTTGCCCGCCGAGTCACCGACGAGCAGGACGGGGATGCCCGCCTCGTCGAAGACGGACGCGGTCATCGCGTCGTACGCGGTGAGCATGGGCCACTTCTCGCCGCGCTCCTTGGCGGCGGCCAGGTCCCTTACGGTGATGCGTCGCTGCTGCGTTCCGCCGTACAGCGCCTTGCTGCTGTCGGCCGCCTGCTGGGCATGCGTCATTGCGCCGGCTCCTGTGTTCGTCGTCTCGAGGCGCCCTCACGGCGTCCCCGGATCCGCGTCCATGGTGGCACCACCGCGGGGCGGGAGGGAAGGGGGGCCGCCGGGGTGCGGCACGGAGGACGCGCGGCGATACGAGACGAGTTCGTATCGTAAATGTCCTATTCTGTGGCGATGAGTGCAGTGAGTCCCGAAGCGCCACCGCATCCGACGGTCCCGGAGGCCGTGCACCGCAGACGCTGGGCGATCCTGGCGATCCTGATGCTCGGCCTGCTGATCGTCGTCCTGGACAACTCGATCCTCAACGTCGCGATGAGGACCATCGCGACCCCGCCCCCCACCGGCCTCGGCGCCACCCACAGCCAGCTGGAGTGGGCGGTGAACTCCTACACGCTCGTCTTCGCGGGACTGCTGTTCACCTCGGGCCTGCTCGGGGACCGCTACGGGCGCAAGCGGGTGATGCTGGCGGGCCTGGTGGTGTTCGGCGCCGGCTCGGTGCTGGCCGGGCTGTCGGACTCGCCCGGTGAGCTGATCGCCTTCCGCGCGCTGATGGGCGTCGGCGGCGCCCTCGTGCTGCCCTCCACGCTCGCCGTCCTGATGAACGTCTTCGAACGTGACGAGCAGCCCAGGGCCATGGGGATCTGGGCCGGGGGCGTCGGCGTGGCCATCGCCGTGGGGCCGGCCACCGGCGGCCTGCTGCTGGAGCACTTCTGGTGGGGCTCGGTCTTCCTGGTCAACGTGCCCATCGTGCTCACCGCGCTGATCGCGACGGCCGTGCTGGTCCCCGACTCCAGGGACCCCGCGCCCGGCCGCCCCGACCCCCTGGGCGTGCTGCTGTCGGTGGCCGGACTGGTGCTGCTGGTGTACGGCGTCATCAAGGGCGGGCAGCTCGCCGACTTCACCGACCCCGAGGTGCTGCTCACGGTGGGCGGCGGCCTCGCCGTCCTGGCCGGCTTCGTGCTCCACGAGAGGCGCAGCGAACATCCGGCGCTGGAGGTCCGGTACTTCCGCGAGCCCGCCTTCTCGGCCGCCGTCACCGCCGTGGCGCTGGTGTTCTTCGCGCTGATGGGCGTGACGTTCTTCATGGTCTTCTACACCCAGAGCGTGCGCGGCTACACCCCCTTCCAGACCGGCCTGCTGCTGCTCCCGCTCGCCGCCTCGCAGCTGTTCTTCGCCTCCCGGGCCGAACTGGCCGTCAAGCGCTTCGGCGCCCGGGCGACGTGCACGGCCGGCCTGCTGGCGGTCGCCGCGACCATGGCGGCGTTCCTGCTGCTGGACACCGGCACGCCGATCTGGGTCCTGGAGGTCGTCTTCGTCGTCCAGGGCGCCGGGATGGCGTGTGTCGTGCCGCCCGTCACGGTCACGATCATGCAGTCGCTGCCGCGTGAGAAGGCCGGCTCCGGCTCGGCGGTCAACAACATCTTCCGGCAGGTCGGCGGAGCGCTGGGCGTCGCGGTGCTCGGCTCGCTGCTCTCGGCGGCCTACCGCGGCCGGATCGAGGGCGAACTGGCCGGGGTGCCGGGCCTGACGAAGGGCGCCCGGCACGCGGCGGGCGAGTCCATCGAGGCCACCCGGGCGCTGGCCGGGCGGATGGGCCCGGAGGGCCGGGCGCTGGCCGAGCGGGCCGACGAGGCGTTCGTCCACGCCATGCACGTCACGGTCGCGGTCTCCGCCGCCGTCGCCCTGGCCGGCGCGGTCGTCGTCGCGCTCTTCATGCCGGGCAGGCGGGGCGCGCCGGGCGGCGGGGGCGCGGTGCGGGAGGCGGGGGAAGGGGGCGAGGCCGCGGGCGTGCCCGGGGCCGGACGCACCCGGGACGCCCTGGAGGCGGAGCGGTGACGCGGGAGGGGGACGGTGCGGTGCGTGCGGTACGCGGCAGACCGCGCAGCGCGGCCGCGGACCGGGCGATCATCGGGGCCGCCCTGCGGCTGCTGGAACGCGGGGCCGGTGTCGGAGCGCTGTCCATGGAGGGGATCGCCCGCGAGGCGGGCGTGGGCAAGGCGACCGTCTACCGCCGCTGGCCGGGCAGGGACGAACTGCTGCTGGACGTCATGCGGGCCCTGGACGAGCCCCCGGTCGAGGTGCGCGGGAACTGCGTGCGGGAGGACCTGGTGGAGATCCTGGAGGGACTGCGGCGCAAGGGCCTGGCCAAGCGGGACTCCGCGCTGCTGCGCACCATGATGAGCCACTTCCACAGCCACCCGAGGCTGTGGCGGGAGTACCGCGACACCGTGATCCGTGCCCGGCGCGAGACGCTGCACGCGGTGCTGCGGCGCGGCGCGGCCGAGGGCGTGATCCGCGCGGACCTGGACGTCGAGCTGCTGGGCGAGCTGTTCACCGGGCCGCTGTTGTCGCGGGCGCTGCTGCGCGAATGGAGGGAACTGCCCGAAGGGCTGGCCGAGCAGATCGTGGACGGGGTGCTGGACGGCGCCCGGCCGCGCGGCTGAGGGAGCCGGGGCGCTTCCGGCGGCTCCGCGGTGCGCGCGGGCGAGGGCGTGCGGACTCGCACGCCGCGCCGGAATGTGTGTGTTTCGTTACAGTGGCGGGTGCTGCCGGAAGGTCAGGAACCCGCCACAGGACCGCGTTCGTCCTGGCAGACGTGACGGCACAGGGGCCGCCCGGCGCGGCCGACGCGGCCGGCAGGCAGGACCGGCCGCCACCCGGGACGCCGGACCGGGGCGGCGGCCTCGCGATGACGGCAAGTGAGGACGGCGGATGGCACGGGTGCACATGACCGAGGCGGAGACGGCGCGGGACACGGCGGACCGGCGGCCCGACCCCGACCCCGACCCCGGCCCCTCCACCGCCGCCCGCCTCCGGCGCGCGTTCGCCCGGGCGGGCGGTGAGGGCCGGTGGCGCCGCGGCCTGCTGCTCGCGCTGTTCTCCGTGCTGACCGCACTGCTGATGGGGCTGCACTCCCGGGTGCCCAACCGGATCGGCAACCTGGGCAGCCTGGTGGAGACCTTCCTGCCGTGGGCCGGTCTGGCGATCCCCCTGCTGCTCCTGGCCGCGCTGCTGCGCCGTTCGGCCACCGCGCTGGTGGCGCTGCTGCTGCCCGCCCTGGTCTGGGCGGACATGTTCGGCGGCCTGGTCACCGACAAGCGCGGCGCCGGCGGAGACCTGACGGTGGCCACCCACAACGTCAACGCCGACAACCCCGACCCCGCCGGTACGGCACGTCAGCTGGCGCGCAGCGGCGCCGAGGTGCTGGCACTCCAGGAACTGCCGGGCCGGTCGGTGGGGGAGTACAGGACGGCACTGGCGGAGGCCTACCCCTACCACACGGTGCAGGGCACGGTCGGGCTGTGGAGCAAGTACCCGATCGAGGACGCCCGGCCGGTGGACATAGGGATCGGCTGGACGCGGGCGATGCGCGCCACCGTCACCACCCCGGGCGGGGACGTCGCCGTGTACGGCGCGCACCTGCCGTCGGTGCGGGTGAAGTTCGAGGCGGGGTTCACCGCCCGCCAGCGCGATGTCGCCTCCGACCTGCTGGGCGAGGCCATCGTGGCGGAGCCGGTCGGGCGGGTGGTGCTGCTGGGCGACCTCAACGGGACGATGAACGACCGGGCGCTGGCGTCCGTCACCTCACAGATGCGTTCCACGCAGGGCGCGGCGGGCGACGGGTTCGGGTTCAGCTGGCCCGCTTCGTTCCCGATGGCCCGGATCGACCAGATCATGGTGAAGGGGGTCGAGCCGGTGTCGTCGTGGACGCTGTCGCCGACCGCCAGCGACCATCTGCCGCTGGCGGCGTCGGTGAGCTGGTAGGGCAGCGGAGCCTGGAGGGCGGTCCGTCCCGTGGGGGCGGGCCGCCCTCTGCCCGTGGCAGGGCTGCCACCTATTTGTTTTGCACCGGAACAAAAAGCTGCGAGACTTGTCCGTGTCCGGGGCGGACCGGCTCCGCCATCCCGCCCCGCCGCACATCCGCCCCCGTGTCGAAAGGCTCTCCCATGCCCCTGGCCCTGTTCGCGCTCGCGGTCGCGGCCTTCGGGATCGGTACGACCGAGTTCGTGATGATGGGCCTGCTGCCCAACGTCGCGGACGACCTGGGCGTCTCCGTGCCCACCGCCGGCCATCTCGTCTCCGCCTACGCCGTCGGCGTCGTCATCGGCGCCCCGCTCCTGGCCGCCGCCGGGGTCCGCGTACCGCGCAGGCGGATGCTGATCGCCCTGATGGGCCTGTTCACCCTCGGCAACCTCGCCTCCGCCCTCGCCCCGGGATACGGCACGCTGCTGGCCGGGCGGGTGCTGGCCGGGCTGCCGCACGGCGCGTTCTTCGGCGTCGGCGCGGTCGTCGCCGCCCGCCTGGTGCGGGAGGGCCGGCAGGCGCGGGCCGTGGCCACGATGTTCCTGGGGCTGACCGTGGCCAACATCGTCGGAGTGCCCGGCGGCACGGCGCTGGGGCAGCAACTGGGGTGGCGCGCGACGTTCCTGGTCGTCACCGTGATCGGACTGGTCGCGATGGGGGCGCTGGCGGCCCTGGTGCCGTATCTGCCGCTGGAGCGGCGGGACGGCGGCGGCACCGGTGGCGACGGCGGCGGCGCGATCCGCGAACTGCGCCGCGAGGTACGGGCACTGGGGGACCGGCAGGTGCTGCTCGGGCTGCTGACGGCCGTCTTCGGCTTCGCGGGCGTCTTCGCCCTCTACAGCTACCTCGCCTCGATGGTCACCGAGGTCACGGGGATGGCCGAGTCCTCGGTGACGGTCGTGCTGGCGCTCTTCGGGGTCGGCATGACGCTGGGGGCGCTGGCCGCCGGGCCGCTGACCGACCGCGCGCCGCGTCCCACGCTGTACGGGGCCCTGGGGGCGCTGGCACTGGCGCTGGTGGCCTTCCGGTTCACCGTCCACGTGCCGTGGGCGGCGATGGCGACCGTGGTGGTGATCGGCGCGGTGGGGTTCATGACCACCACGCCGCTGCAGATGATCGTGATGGAGAAGGCGCGCCACGCGCCGACGCTCGCCGCGGCCTCCAACCACTCCGCGTTCAACCTGGCGAACGCGGGCGGCGCGTGGGCCGGCGGCACGGCCATCGCGGCGGGCTGGGGCTGGACGTCCCCGGCGCTGGTGGGCGCCGCCCTGGCGGTGCTGGGTCTGGTGATCGCCGTGGTGGCGGGGGTGCTGGACCGGGAGGCGCCGTCCGGGCGCCGGTCGCGGGTGGTGGCCCGCTGGGCGGGCG